>NZ_CP015207.1:1480000-1780000 GCF_002101375.1 Sporosarcina ureae
GAGAGCAGTTGTCGCTTCTTCTGTACCAAGCTGGGATTTATCGAGTTGCAACTCTTTTAACACTGCCTCTGCTACTTTATAACTCTCTGGGTGAATGCCTGTCGAGTCAAAGCGCTCTTTTGATTCTGGTATGCGTAAGAAGCCGATTGCCTGTTCGTAAGTTTTCGCGCCGAGTCTCGGTACCTTTTTCAACTCTGTACGTTTTGTGAACTTACCTGCTTCTTCTCTTGCTTTGACAATGTTCTCTGCCACGGCTTTTGAGAGACCTGAAACATACTGTAATAGCGAAGATGAAGCGGTATTAACATTAACCCCCACTCGGTTCACCGCTGTTTCTACAACAAATGAAAGTGATTCCGTCAGATTCTTTTTCGCTACGTCATGCTGGTATTGTCCCACACCAATAGATTCCGGATCAATTTTCACGAGTTCAGACAATGGGTCTTGCAGTCTCCGTGCAATGGATACCGCACTTCTTTGCTCTACCTGCAGGTCCGGGAACTCTTCTCGTGCCTTTGCAGATGCTGAATATACACTCGCTCCAGCTTCATTGACAATTACGTAGGAAACCGGCTTGTCCACTTCTTTAATTAAATCGACAATAAATTTTTCCGTCTCCCGTGATGCAGTCCCGTTACCAATCGCCATAATGGATATCGGATATTTCTTCAATAGATCGAGTATTACTTTTTTCGATGCTTCTTTTTGTGGCTTCGGTGGATGAGGATAAATGACCGAGATGTCATGGAGCTTTCCTGTTTCGTCCACTACTGCAAGTTTACATCCTGTTCTGAATGCCGGATCTACACCAAGGACCGTTCTACCTTTTAACGGTGGTTGTAATAGAAGGCTACGAAGATTTTCCGAAAATACGTGAATTGCTTGCGTTTCCGCTTTTTCAGTTAATGTCGTTCGTACTTCTCTTTCTATTGAAGGGGCAATTAAACGTTTAAAAGAATCCTCTAACGCTTCTCTTATATACGTTGCAGATGATGAAGGATGTCTCTTTAAGTACGTACGTTCAAGATCTCCAATGATGCGCTCTGCCGGGAAATCTACTCCAACACGCAATACATCTTCTTTTTCTCCTCGATTAATAGCTAAAACGCGGTGAGGTACGATTTTACTGAGTGGTTCTTCATATTCATAGTAGTTTTCAAAAACTTTTCGTTCATCTTCTGCGCCTTTTTTAAGGGTAGCTGTCAGTTTTCCGGATGCCCATGTGATTTTACGAATTTTCTCACGCATTGTTGCGTCTTCCGATACTCTTTCCGCAATAATGAACTTGGCGCCTTCTAACGCATCTTCTATAGTATGGATTTCTTTTTCAATATTGATATAGGCTTGTGCTGCATTTTCAATATTTGCGGATAACTGTTGCATCAATTGATCAGCAAGTGGTTCTAAGCCGTTTTCAATCGCAATCATCGCTTTCGTACGTCGTTTTTGTTTATAAGGGCGGTACAAGTCTTCGACACGCTGCAATACTGTCGCGCGCTCAATGTCTGCCTTTAACTTATCATCCAGCTTCCCTTGTTCATCGATTAAACGCAAAACTTCTTCTTTTCGCTGTTCGAGGGATTTTATATAATGATAGGCATCTTCAATCTCTTTGATCTGTACTTCATCTAGTGAACCTGTTGCTTCTTTTCGGTAACGCGCAATAAAAGGTACAGTGTTGCCTTCTTCCAACAGAGCGATGACACTTGCCGTTTGGCGTTTACTGATTCCTGCGCGGCTTGCTGTTGCTTCCATAAGATCTTTTGACAATTTAACCACCCTTTCTTCTTTCCATATAATAGCATGTTTCCAATGCAGTTTCCTTCTACGGCTATTTATTTTCAAGCACAAAAAAGCCTGCTTCAACTTAATGAAGCAGACTAGCCGTGATGAATGTTGCATCATCATTATCTTCAATCGTACCTTCAACCTTTTTATACAATTGATACGGAGTAGAGTTTTCTTGTAAGTATTTCTTAGGACTTCGCAAGTTTACGCCGTCAGAGTGGAGAAAGAACCGGTCGTTCTTATTATAAGGATATCTTTGCGTACGAGGCGATTGTGGTCGTCCGGATAGATAACCCATTACCGGTAAGGGATAAATCATCTGACCATTCGATTGCAGAATATAGATCCGAATATTACCGACACAACTATATTCTAGGGTTTGCTGTTCAAAGTACACTTTCACAATCCCTACTGCAGCACCGCGTTTATGCACCATCTGTTTATTGCAACGCAGTAACAAATCGTCAGGTGATTCATGATGATATATCTTTAAGACTTGTGGAATGATTTCAGCGGATTCTTTCGCTTCCGTTCCACTGCCCAAGCCGTCTGCAATAGCACAAATGAAATAATCTTCTTCTGAATGAATGTAGTATGCATCCCCAGAATCTTTATTACCTTTTTTTGACTGTTGGTATATATATGCCTCTACATAGTCATTCTCAAAAGTTTCCACTAATTTGCACCACCACTCGTTAGGATTACCTCTTGTAATTTCTTGATTGCTTTCCGTTGCAGTCTTGAAACATGCATTTGGGAAATATCCAGTAATTCTCCAGCTTCTTTCTGGCTCATCTGATCGATATATGTATACTGGATAATCTGACGTTCGCGTTCACTTAAAACGTTCAGTGCATTCAAAACAAGCATACGCTGATCTGTTTTCTCAAATCCGTCATCCGTCTCACCAATAATATCTAGCAACGTAATGGTTCCGCCTTCTGAATCCGCATCTAGTGTATGGTCAATCGATAACGCTTGGTAACTTCTGCCCATTTCCATCGCTTCAAGCACTAACTCCTCGTCGGTACCAAGATATTCTGCTATTTCATAGACCATTGGCGAACGTTGAAATTCAGTTGTTAACGTTTCAACAGCCGCTTTTATTTTAGGTCCTAATTCCTTGATTCGTCGCGGTACGTGAACAGCCCATGTTTTATCTCGAAGGAAACGCTTGATTTCCCCGATGATGGTCGGTACAGCAAACGCTTCAAAGTTTCGTCCTTGCTCAGGATCATATCTTCGAATCGCGCCTAGTAGTCCGAGCATTCCTGCTTGGACTATATCTTCATGATGAGATTGTCCACGCGAATATTTGCGCGCGATAGAATGCACCAGTCTCTCATAATGGAGGACTAATTGTGTTTGCGCGTGGTCATCATTATTCTCTTGATATTCGTGTATCCATTTAAGGACTTGCTCTTTTGTCTCACTGTCACGAGAAGACTGTTGATTTGACATGATCCTCTCCCCGCTCTCTGCCCAAATATTTGGTCATGAAAACAATGACACCCTCCCCTTGGTCTACTTTGACTTCATCCATTAAAGTTTCCATCAAGTAAAGTCCTAAGCCACCTTCTCTAAGAGGTGATTCTTCATTCCAATCTTGATAGGGTCCGACTTTTTTCTTTGTTTCTTCAAAGTCAAAGCTTTGACCATGATCCGTCACGACAATTTCCAGGCGATCTTCATAGAGGGCACATCCTAAAATCACTTCACCTGTTTTTTCATCATTGTACGCGTGCTGCACAGCATTCGTCACTGCTTCACTTGCAGCGATCTTCAAATCTTCAATTTCGTCATATGTGAATCCAATGCGGCTTGCAAGACCCGATATAGCTAAACGGGCTACACCTACGTACTGGGCTTTTGCAGGAACTTTTATTTCGATGTAATCAAACGCTTGCATTATTTTCGCCACCTTTAGATTGTTCTATCTCCATAATCTCACTGAGGCCCGTAATTTCAAACAATCGATAAAGGCGTTGGTTTAGTCCTTGAATGACTAATTTTCCATTATGCGCTTTTACTTCTTTATAGTATCCGACAAATACGCCCAGGCCTGTACTGTCCATATAATTCACTTCAGATAAATCTAATTCTATTTCGATTCCTTCCACTAACTCTAAAGTAGCCAAATACTCTTTTAATTTTGGCGCTGTATATATATCGATTTCGCCGATAACTTTAAAATTATGCACGAGATCTTTATCAACTTGCTCAACTTGTAAATTCATTTCGCCACCCCGATCGTTTTCTCTATTTTCTCTGAATGCACAGCGTAATCTTGCTTGCTACACACTCATTGTTTTATACCCATTCTCTAATTTCTTAAACATTTATTTTGTTTTCTTCAAAATTACAAGTGTGAAATCATCATGCAATTCATAGTTTTGCATTTTAGACAGCTCGCTAAATAAATAGTCAACCATCGTTTGCGCACTTTCCGAACGCACTTCGCGCAATAAACTTTCTATAACATCCATCTCAATGAAACCTTTATCGGTTCTGGTTTCCGTTACACCATCCGTCATAATCGCGACGAAATCATTATTATCAAGACGCACAGTTCGTTCTTCATACACTGCGTCTTCTTGCACGCCTAGCAATAGACCTTTACTTTCTAGCAAACTGTACGAATCTTCTGCCGCACGATAAAATAGAGCCGGTTCATGTCCAGCTGAAGAATAGCGGAATATTGAGTTATTTGTATCATACTTTCCGTAAAACATGGAAATGAACATGGAATCAGCAATGCTTTGTTCTACCATTTTATTGATAAAGCTTAACACTTCAAAAGGATTTCTTTTCTCATACCTCAGACTATCCATACCGAACTTTACCATGGACATATGCATCGCTGCCGACATGCCTTTTCCGATAATATCAGCAACCGCCAAGCAAACCTCTTGTTCTGTTTCCTTGAGGAAGTATACATAATCCCCATTCATTTGCTTCGACGGTTTGGAAATCCAACCTATATCCAGGCCTTCCAACATAGGAGTTGTTGTTTGTAACAAAGTATTTTGTACTCTGACAGCAATATCCATCTCCGTTTGAATGGCCTCTTGTTTGCGGATCAAGCTCTGATGCTCTTTTAACGCTAGTCCATAATGAATCATCATTTCGATTAAAAAGTCGAAAGAGACGCTGACATCGGCCGGCAGATCTTTAATCAGTTCTTCAACAGAATTTTTATGAATACTGATAACATCTTCCGGCGCGATACTCTTTTCTATGAAGCTGCGGCTGAATTGCTGTCCCAAATAGAGATCTTCTTCTCCTTTGGAGTGCAGATAATTCTCCAGCATTTGCTTATACTGCTTACCCGCCTCTTGTGGCAATACCCTTCAACTCCTAGTGCAACCATTTTGTTGCTGTAATAGTGGTACCTACGCCCACTTCTGTTTCTATCCGAAAATCATCCATCAGTCGTTTGACTCCTGGCATTCCTGCACCCAGTCCTCCTGAAGTCGTATATCCATCTGTCATAACTTTTTGCAAATCAGAAATTCCTGGCCCTTCATCGGAAGCGGTAATAAGTAAACCCACCCGCGCACCTACTGAAATAGGCACAATTTCGATTCGGCCTTTTCCTGCGTAAAGGTATATATTTCTCGCTAATTCACTAATGGCAGTCGTAATTCTAGCTTGGTCGACTGTTCCAAAACCCGTACTTTTCGCCTCATTGCGGCCTAATTGTCTAGCTGCAACAATATCCCACTCCGTCTTGATCTCTATAGAAGACCTGTGTTCCATGGTCAGGCCTCCAATTCTCTAGTCAATTTCTCTAACCCATTCTCTAGATCTAATGCAGTTGTCACGTTTTCTAAACGGATACCTAATTCAATTAACGTAATGGCTACAGATGGTTGAATACCCGTGATGACAACTTTCGCACCCATCAGACTTGTCATATGAATAACATCCCCAAGCACTTTTGCGATGAATGAATCAATGAAGTCGATTGGTGTCAAATCAATCACGACGCCCCGTGCAGATGTTTTATGCAGTTGATTCAATAAATCTTCTTGGAATTGTAATGCTGTCTGATCGTCAAGCTCCACTTGAATAGATACAATCAATGTATCCTTTAGCTTTAGAATCGGGATTCGCATCTTCATACTACTTTTCCTCCTCCACAATTGTCCGACCTGTCATTTCAAGCGCTTTTTGCATACCTCTGCGCAACGTGCTTGTCGTTGAGAAATCGGTAAGATTAATACCAAGCGTCACAATAGTCTGTGCAATTTCTGGGCGAATTCCGACTAGCATACATTTCGCCCCTACTAATCGAACCGCGTCTGCCGCTTGAATGATATGGTGCGCAACCATTGTATCGACTACCGGTACACCTGTAATATCAAGTAACACGACTTCAGCGCGCTGCTTGACAACACCTTCCAATAGATTCTCCATGATCAATTTTGCACGTTCTGTATCGATTGTCCCAACTAACGGCATGACAGATATCTTGTCGAATACCGGGATCAAAGATGCGGATAGTTCTTGCAAAGCAATCTTCTGCAAGATGTCCGTACGTTCCCACTTCGTAGAATATTCTTCGATGATGCTCTCTCTTAGCGGATTGATCCAGTTTGAAAGGATATTAATTCCTTCGCGCAAGTTGGACTCTCGTAAAATCCCCGTCTCAAAAAATAGGTTATATACGACGCCAGAAAACGTATCAATTGCCCGATTGATAAACTTAATTGACCATCCAAAATGAATGATTTTCTCTGTAAACTCATCCAGTCTTCCCTTGTCCACTGTTTCGCGATACGATAGATTAGACGTCATCAATTCTGCAAACTCTCTACTAGTTGTTGCCACTACAGCTTCAGGCATTAAATCTAGAAAACGCTCATCAGCATTCTCTTTCATTTGTTCTACCCAGCGCGTAGTGATTATATCTATATTCTCGGCTATACCTTTTTTCATGACTTCGTTCATCGTTATTTGTTCCTCCCTACATCTTCAGTTACCTCTATTGTATCGAATTCCATTGCAAACTACATGTTTTTAATCACTTTTTTTGAAATTACTTAAAAAAAAAACACTATAACCGATTGGCTATAGTGTTTTCAGAAGCCATAAGTTACTGGCGCCATCTGCAATAAAAGTTAGTAGAATATGTATGCTAAAATTTAATAAGCCCGAAGCTTACTTGTAAAGCTTCGTCGACTTGCTTCATTAACGCATCGTCTAAGTGTGTTATTTTGTCTGTAAGCCTAGACTTGTCGATTGTGCGGACTTGCTCGAGCAGGATGACTGAATCCCGCTCGAATCCATGCCGGGCCGCTGTAATTTCGACATGTGTCGGCAATTTTGCTTTTTGAATTTGTGCAGTAATGGCTGCCACAATCACTGTAGGACTGAATCGGTTACCGATGTCGTTTTGGATGATCAGTACCGGTCTAGTCCCACCCTGTTCAGAACCGACTACAGGTGACAAATCTGCAAAAAAGACGTCTCCGCGTTTAATTGCCAACTTTTCATCCTCCGCTGACGCAACGTTCCACGGTATGCTGAGCTTCAAATTCCGCATATAAACATTCTGCCGCTATGTTGAGGTTGATTTGCGACATTTCCACATAACCTCTAATCATGGCTTCACGTAATAAGGAAGCTTCGCCATGTTTGATATGTTTCACATCTGTCGTATAAACGAAATCTTCTTGCACTTGCTCCCATTGAAAGATTGCGTCTTCATTTTGCTGTTGCAATCTGGTTGAGGCTATACTAAGTATTCTTTTATCGTTTTTATCCGTACGCAAATCGAGCACCTCCGACAAACCCATCCCTCTATTTCTATATCATTTCTATCTTACCATTTATATTGGAATATGAAAAGACAAGGTTTGAAGTGTTTTGACAAGAAATACTAGTTTCGTCAGTAGAATGTCGAATTAGATGATCGTTGCGTCATATATTCCGCCAGATAGTTTCGACGTTTTCACGTATAGACTCTAGGTATCCGTGTAGAAAATGTTACAGCTATTTCATAGGGTATCGTGTTTAGGCGTTCAGACCATTCTTCTATACCTATTTCTTCGTTGCCCTGTTTGCCGATCAATAGTACCTTTTCACCTTCAGAATATTCACGAGGTAATCGAATCATGCATTGGTCCATGCAAATGGTGCCAACAATCGGTACCCTCTTGCCATCGATTAGTACTTCCTGACCTTTAAGTGAACGCTTCAGCCCATCCGCATAACCCACAGGTAATGTTCCGATCCATTCTCCCTCAACCGCTTTATACGTACCGCCATAGCTAATTTCTTCGCCAGCCGTCATTTGTTTCACGTAGGTTAATTCGGTTTCTATCGCCAATGCCCGTTCAAGCGTAAACGGTAGCTGCTTTGCAACGGTATGAGACGGCGGAATACCGTATAAACTTATGCCAAACCTAACAGCGTCTAGTGCATATTCAGGATACAACAAAGCCCCTGCGCTATTCGATGCATGAATGAGACGCGGTTTTTCAGGCAAACATTTTACTAGACGCATAAATCGTTCATACTGTCGCCGCGTTGGTTCTCTATTTTCTTCATCTGCACGTGCAAAATGTGTGAATACACCATCAATAAATAAATCGGACTGCTGAATGCGCTTCACCAATTGCGTGAGCTCTTCTTCAGTCCTCACTCCGATTCTACCCATCCCACTGTCGATTTTTACATGAATTCTGCATTTATTATCAAAGGGTTGTTGTGCAATCACTTGTTTTACCCAATTCTCACTCGTAACCGTTAGAATAATGCGATGTTGTGCAGCTACAGCGGCAAATGACACCGGTGAAAATCCCAGTACAAGAATATCGACCGTCGGCTGCGTTTTCCTGAGCGTCATCGCTTCATCCGGAGTCGCAACAGCAAACATTTCTGCTCCCGCTCGCAATGCAGCGGAAGCAGCCTGCGCTACTCCATGACCGTATCCATCTGATTTGACGACCGCGATCAACTTGGTTTCTTTAGGTAAATAAGACATAAGGCGTTGTGCATTGTGCCGAATAGCTGCTGTATTAATAATCGCTCGTGTTGGCCGATACTGTGTTTCGTTGAACATTTCCTTCCACCTCGTTATAGGATAGACTGTTGCATGAAATAATTATCTATCCAAAGGCACAGTCTAGTCAATTGATTCAGTCGTTAATTACTTGGATTCTGTCGCTGTCATCGAATTTGCTACAGTGATTAATTCTTCTTTGCTTAACATGTCAGATGCAACAAAGAACGCCATGCCATTCGCTTCCCAGTGAATAGATTTTTCCGTCAATGCCGCTACCGCGAAACCTAGATCAACTGGATCACCTTCTATGGAAACTGGCATTTGATTCAAGGGCTTTTCAGCCGGTTCCTGAATGACAACATATTCCTTATCTCCACTGAATGTCATGATAACACGCTGACCATTCTCAATTTCCACACTCTTCTCTTCAGACAATGTTGTACCTTGTAAATTAGCAACCGGATAGTAAGTTTGTTGATCTACCTTAGCTTGATCTTCCCCATCACCTTCTGTTGCTTCTCCATCAGAATCCGATTGATCACCATCTGCTTTTGGTTTATCCATTTCTACCTTATACTCAGCCACTTTATGCTCTACACCCAAGGCAATTTTATCGAACTTAATGGAAATCTTTTCTTCTCCTGCTTCATCATGAATCGTCACCTTGTTTGGTAACAAAGTCTTTTTATCGATATGAATTTTCTGAGTTGGTAAAAGTGATTTATGATTATTGCGTGTTGCCGTTTCAAAGATATACTCTTTTTCTTTTTCTTCCATTACCGCTGCCTTGTCTACCTTAATATCTTCAGCAAGCGTTCCGATCAGATACCCTTGACTGTTTTGCGCCGGCCAGTCACTTTGGAATTTATATGTTTTGCCAAGTGACGGCGTAATAACAAACACACCTTCTTCATTACGGACGATCATTTGCGATTCTTCATTCCCCGATTGCGTTACATTTACTTTGTAAAACTCTGGCTTAGTATGCCATACTTCCACATTGTACATCCGTGGCTCCGAACCTGTTTTGATTTCCATCGAGGCATTTAGCTCATACCCCTTCGTTTCATTCCACTTATTACTAAGTTTCTTCATGACATCTTCTTTAGAGGGTTTACCGCATCCTCCTAGTACTAACATAACGGCAACGACTGTTAACAAAATAATTTTTTTCCGCATTCTTTTCATCCTTTCTCCAATCAATTCGGGTAGCTTATCTTATGAGAGGGATGAATCGATTATGCGAGCTTGTTTTAAATTCTATTCAGACGCTTTCAGGATTCCATTAAGACCACTTGTGCAGCAGCTACATTTCGAGTATGTGTAATGCTAATAAACCCTTGAACCAGTTGACTATGGAAGTATAATACAGGGCGACCACTTGCTTCCGAAATGACTTCAATGTCCAAAAAACTGCAATCCGTTCCGATTCCAGTACCTCGCGCTTTCGAGAATGCTTCTTTGGCAGCAAAGCGCCCCGCCAAGTATTCATTTTTACGGTGGCCATGTAGCGTTTCATATACTCGTAGTTCTCTTTCGGACAATATCCGTTCTCTGAATTTCGCGCCACGGCCATCCAAACGGGCTATGCGATCCAATTCCACGATGTCTAATCCAATTCCTTGTATCAAAATGAACAACTCCTTTCCCTTCAAGTTAAATAATATGTATAATCAGTACAGAAGATTGAGGTGAAACCATGTTTATAAGAACGGAAAACTTTTCACAATATGTTCGCGCATATCCTGTCGTGACATTTTTGCTCGCCTTAAATATCGGGATATTTATCTATACATTAATTCCCGGCATTGGTGATCGGCTCTTTTTATTCGGCTTGGGAGATAACTTGCTCATTGCGAACGGAGAGTATTGGCGCTTAATAACCCCGATGTTTTTGCATGGCGGTTTCATGCATTTACTATTTAACATGTTCTCGCTTTTCGTTTTCGGACCAGAGCTTGAGAAAATCGCAGGGAAAGCACGGTTTATCACCGTATATTTGTTAGCCGGCTTGTTCGGCGATATCGCAACATACTTCGTGCAGCCTGTTGCCTATACACATGTCGGTGCAAGTGGTGCGATCTTTGGTGTGTTCGGTGCGTTTGGCGCGCTTGTGTATTACACGAAGCATGCATTTCCACAGTTGAGACAAGTTATTTTACCGATTATCATCATTAGTGTTGTGATGACGTTTGTCGGGACGAATATCAACGTGACAGCGCACATTGCAGGGCTGCTCACAGGCTTCCTGATCGGGTTGAGCTTTTTCAATCCGAAGAACATTGTTAGTTGGCGAAAAAAGTAGTGTCATGCAAAGCCAGACAAGGATTATCCTTGTCTGGCTTTTTAAATGGAGAATTGCATAAAGAGTCAATTAGTGGGTACGAAAAGATTGGAGTAATAGCGAAGCGTTAAGAGCACAAATTTCCTATCCTATCTCCTGTCAGCCTATCCACTTTCACTAATCCAAAAGCCAGACAAGTTTAGTTGTCCGGCTCTGTTTGTGATTCTGTGCTTTCTGGGTGGTACTCATACCAAGACAGGAACTTTTCTGCGTCTTCCTGAGACATGTGACGAATGGCTGGGGCGTCGAGTGTCATACCTGACTTGACATTGGCTGTGATCGTTGCAACCTTTTTCCTGCGATGGAAGTAGTTCTGATCCAACTCCATCGACTGAATCCGATTCTTCTCCGTAAACACCGTCTGCCGGCTGACTATGCGAAAACGCATAGTCAATTGTTTCGGCAAGATCGTGTAGGCCGCCGTCTTGTATTGCCAAATACCGTGCAATCCTACCAACGGCAACAATAACAACATCAGCAAGCCGTAAGGAAAGAAGTTGTACGAGACAACCGCTATCGCTATAAGTGTCACAAGTAACTTAAAACGATAGTAGAAACGTTTCCCTCTTCCACCAATTTTCTCTATCGGTTCACTGAAGTCTATAGTGGGAAATAACTCTTGCAATGGTTCGACAATGCGATTTCGTTTCGCTAGCGGAAAAAGTTTGATGCGCGAACCTTCTCCCACTCCCCCCGCACTGTTGATGATGACCGCTCCGTAGCCGAATAACTGACGGATAGGATTTTCGATGATCGTAATATTTTGTACACGTTTCAACGGCACAGTAACCCGTTTCTTCTCAAGTAACCCCCGCGTGATGACTAAATCATCTTTCTCACGCATGACTTTGAAATCATAATTCGCAAGGAATGTCATCGCGATGGATAGCAACCAAACAATCAGGAAACCAAGTGCTACAAGGGCTGCAATGACGAAAATACCGATACGGATGAAAGATTTCAATTCTCCGAACAACCAGTCGTACGGGATGAGTTCCTCGATTTGCGATAGGAAGACGATCGCACCAGATAAAATAACTCCGATCCCACCCGAAGTTGTCGCAAGCATAAGCAAATCCTTTGTCGTCATAGAAAAAACTACTGGTGCTGGTTGTTGTGCTATCTGCACTTCTTCCTCCGGCTCTCGAATCAACTGCCACTCTATTTGATCAAATAATGCTGGTTTTGGACCTATAACTTTCATTTTTTTTGATTGCTTAATTTCTTTTTCAATCTGTTGCGCTGCTTCCTTCGTGATTGCAGTTAATTCAGCTTCCGCATCTTTACCGGATGACGAACCTGCTGTTTCAATTTTGACCTTAACCAGCTGAAATGGTCGATGAAAAATACCTTCTGTATAATCTAGACTTTGAATACGATCGAATGGAATGTAACGCTTTTTCCGTATAAACAACCCCGATACGATGCGCAACTCCTGATCTTCAAACCAGTAATCAAAACGGCGCCATTTCACAATACCGGAAACTAACGTGAATATGAGAAGCACGCCAAATAAAATCAAAGACCAATACTGGATATACCATGGTGCTGTACTTTCTCCTTTGAAACCATTCACGAAAACTAAAATTACGAACGGACCTATCAAATCTTTCAGTGCTTTGGCGGTCTCGACTACAGCTGAAATCCAATGTAGTTTATAATGTGGTTCAGACATCGTCTTTCGCCACCCTTGCAAACGTGGAAATACGGTTGCGCAGTTCATCTGCCTCTTCCGTCACTAGCGCAGGAATGGAATGAGTAGTCGCTGCAGTGGAAATTGTGATAGAAGCCAGACCATACTTACGTAAAATCGGCCCTTCCGCTGTGTCCACGTGCTGAACGCGCACCATCGGAATGAGCGTACGATTGACAATGAATAATCCGTGTTGAAGTTCAATTTCTGCTTCACGTACTTCATAGCGCCAGCGTTGCCAACTAATTTTCGGGAATAAATAAATTGATAAAAACGCATATAATAGTACAATTACTGTAACGACGATCATAATCCAAATCGGCCATTCAAAAAAATACGACAAAAAACCTAAACCGACTGCGATGGCTAATATAATCACACTTTGAATCGTTCCATATAATCTCCAAACGGTTAATCCTTTTCTGGAGATTTGATTGGAAGGTTGCTGTCTCACGGGTCCACCTCTTTTCAAATTTCTACTCACTATATACGTAACAATCGTGAAAACGTTTCATTCTAATCGATCATATCATATTCACGACAAAAAAATCCGGGCTGCTATAATGCAGGCCCGGATTTTATATTTTTTCTTAGCGTTCTGAACGAGCGCTACTGTTGCGTCGTGATGCGCCATCTCTTCTTGCACCATCGCGTGGTCCACTACTACGTCTAGTTGATCCGCCAGCTGATGAACCGCCACCACTTCTGCCGCGTCCGCCTTGTGAACGTCCACCGCCGCTGCGATTGCCGCCTTTATAGCCACCAGAACGTGATGAAGATGGTCTGCGTGAAGGTAATGGACGCTCTTCTGAAATACTTACAGGTGTCTCATCAACACTTTTAGTCAATGACTTAAGTGCTGCCGCCACAATTTCTTTTGCATCATGTTTCTCAAGCAATTGTGCTGCTAATCCAGCATAATCCTCTGAATTATTCTGTTCAATTATTTCTACCAAGGAATCCACTGCATTTTTCTTCTGTTCAAGCAATGCCTCATCAGAAGTCGGTGGACGTAATGGAGTCATACGCTTCTTAGTCGTTTCCTCAACGATACGAAGGTAACCCATTTCACGTGGTGTTACGAATGTAACAGCCACTCCGCTTTTACCAGCACGGCCAGTACGACCGATACGGTGAACATAGCTCTCTGGATCTTGTGGAATGTCGAAGTTGTAAACGTGTGTTACGCCTGAGATATCTAATCCACGTGCAGCTACGTCTGTTGCTACAAGTACATCAATTTTATTGTCTTTGAACTGACGCAAAACTGACATACGTTTTGCTTGTGTCAAGTCACCGTGGATTCCTTCAGCAATATAGCCACGGATACTTAGTGCATGAGCCAACTCATCTACCCGGCGCTTCGTGCGTCCGAATACGATAGCCAATTCAGGCTGTTGAACATTCAACAATCTTGATAATACATCAAACTTCTCACGTTCGTGAGACTTTACGAAGAACTGTTCAATGTTCTCAACAGTCATTTCTTTTGATTTGATTTTTACTACTTCTGGGTTTTTCATGAAAGTTTCTGCAATCTTACGAATCGGAGCAGGCATAGTCGCTGAGAATAGCAACGTCTGACGCTCAGCCGGTACGCTTGCAAGAATTGTGTTGATATCTTCGATGAATCCCATGTTCAACATTTCATCCGCTTCATCCAAAACAAGTGTTTGAACATTATCAAGCTTCAATGTTTTACGGTTAATATGATCCAAAATACGTCCCGGTGTACCGACTACGATATTTGGATTATTACGAAGGGCACGGATTTGACGTCCGATTTCTTGTCCGCCATAAACGGAAAGAACTTTCGCACGGCTACCGTAGCCGACTTTATAAATTTCTTCTGATACTTGGATTGCCAATTCACGAGTTGGTGCGATGACCAACGCTTGAACTGCAGTACTCTTCGGATCCAACTTTTCAATGATTGGAATACCGAATGCTGCTGTTTTACCAGTACCTGTTTGTGCTTGCCCGATTACGTCGCGGCCTTCCATACCAAAAGTGATTGTTCCCTCTTGGATTGGTGTTGCCTCTTCAAACCCCATGCGTAGCAAAGCGTTTTGTGTTGCTTCACTAATATTCAATTCTGAAAACTTCGTCAAAATATTCATTCTCCTTTATTTCTCCATTTGACAATTGGTTACATCTGCAAATGAAAGCGCGGCAAATTCGAGCCATGTACTTTGAAAGTTGGGAGCGTTTCCGATATATCCATCTCTGGTTTATAAAAAGAATCTTCTAGAAGGATTCTTGTGGTTGAGAGGGGTCATATCAATTACACCGATCGTAATTGCGTCCAGATTTTTATACAGCACAATGTAAAACCCGTGACATACAAGGAAAGCCCGGTCCTTGCCGAGCGGTGAAAACAGCAAATCATTGCTAGTCTGCCTAATAATCACCGTTTTATTCAAAAAAAAGTACTCTCCGTATAGTATAACGGAAGAGTGCCGTGTAAATGTATCCAATTCCTTTCATCATTCTACCATGGCTTACACAAGACTGCAACGAATCCGCTTAAGTTCCATTAATCAGTCTTTGCCCATGAACTTCAGTACTTTCGCGAACCATACGTGGCGATCTTGGCTATAACAAATATGATGTTTACCATGTTCAGAATAAATCAGATGTTTTTCTTTTGATCCGAGTTGTTCATACAATAACTCGGCCGTGAATGCAGGAACGATACCATCTTGCTTCCCTTGCACGATACAAACAGGTGTTTTGACTTGATAATGATACGGTCGCACTAAGCGAACGACGCGTAAAAACTCTATCGCTACACGAACAGGTGTCTTTGTCAGTTTATAGTTATACAGATGATAAAACGAATCGGGAGGATAATTCTTACGTCTAAAAGGCCTCATCATGATTCTTGCATCTCCCAATAAAATACGCGGACTAATATATTTCGCCGCAGCACTTAATAGGACAAGCTTTTTTATCGGATAGCGTAGCGCCAAGTACATGGCGATCAAGCCGCCCATAGAGAAGCCGACGATTATGACGTCATCCACTTCTTTTTGTAGTTTTCTTAATTCTAATTCCGCAACCATCATCCATGACTTGGCGGTGCCTTTCTGTACGCCAAGATCCATTTCATGTCCCGGTAAAACTGGTACCGCTATTTTCCAATCGGTATAATTCTGTAGAAATCTTTTAAACGGAGCGATTTCAAAAGGACCACCTGTGAATCCGTGAATGATAAGAACGCCTGTCGTCACAACTCTTCCTCTGCGAGCATCTCTATGATACGTTCTAGTTTCATTCCTCTAGACCCTTTGAATAGCACCACTGTCTGATCCGTTAGTTTCGGGCGCAATGCCTCCGCAAGTAATACCATGTCATTCGCGGTCCACATAATATCACCACGGTAATCCTTCAACTGCTCCGATAACCACTTCATACGTGGTCCAAATAGCGCAATCCCATTTACGTTCATTTTATTCAGTTCGTCCGCAAGCTCTTCGTGATAGCGCTGTTCATCGGGACCAAGCTCCAGCATATCCCCAAGGACGAGCCACTTGTTTTGTTTGACGGACGTTTCATCGATAAAACGGAACGCTGCACGCATGGAAGTAGGCGCTGCATTATATGCATCATTAATAAGTAATGAACCATTTTTACCCGCTATAGGTTGCATACGCATATCTGTTAATGTTGTTTCACTTAATGACTCTTCAATTTGTTTTTCTGTCAGACCCAGCTCTTTTGCGATTATAATTGCAGCCAGTGCATTCTTCACTTGATGCGAACCGTAAACAGGAATGGTATACTGCCCCTCATGCTTACCAGTTATAGTAAATGAACTACCTTTATCTGTAGATATAATTTGTTGCGCAATCAAATCAGCTTGTTCATAACCGAATGACACACTGCGCAAATTGGACTTTTGATATACTAATCCTTTTAATAACGGTTCGTCACCATCGTAGAGCAACATACCGTTACCCTCTAGACCGTCGATGATTTCAAACTTCGCCTTTGCAATCCCTTCACGTGAGCCCAGATCTTGCATGTGTGCCTCACCAATATTAGTTATGACTGCAAACTGTGGTTTAGCAAGCGTTGATAAGAATGAAATTTCTCCAAAGCCGCTCATCCCCATCTCAAGGATAGCAACTTCTGTATCATCTTCAACAGCTAATAATGTCAGTGGCAAGCCCAGTTCATTATTGAAGTTGCCTTCCGTTTTCTTAACCTTTAGATAAGGTGACAATACCCCTGCAATTAGATCCTTCGTCGACGTTTTGCCATTCGACCCTGTGACTCCGATGACAGTACATGTCAATTCACTTCGGTAGCTACGGGCCATTTGCTGCAATGCGAGCTCTGCATCCTCGACGAATAGAAGAGGTAGATCTGTCGGTGGATTAGGTTCATCTTTCAGCCAAAGTGCTGCGATTGCACCTTGCTCAATTGCTCCTCCGACGTATTGATGGCCATTTACTTGTTCCCCTCTAAAAGGGATGAACAAGTCCCCCGCTTGCACTTTCCGTGAATCGATGCAGACACCTGTCACTTGTTGCTCTGCGATATGCTGTCCTTCCGCCTGAAGCCATTGCTGGATCGTTGTTAGATTTCGTTTCACGTTACTTCCTCCACTCAGTCCATTGTATATTGTAGTTGTTGTTTTTCTGTATGACGTTCTACTGCCAGTTCAATTAGCTGATCAATTAATTCTGGATAGGTCAATCCAGACTTCTGCCATAATAATGGGAACATGCTTGTCGGTGTAAAGCCAGGTAATGTATTTACTTCATTGATCAATACTTCGTCGTCTGCCGTAACGAAAAAGTCTGCCCGCACAAGTCCTGAACAGTCTAGAACTTTAAATGCCCGAATTGCCATGTCCTTCATACGCTTAGCAACTGCATCAGGCACTTCAGCCGGAATAGACAACTCCGTGCTTTGGTCTTTATATTTCGCTTCATAGTCATAAAAGTCAGCAACCGGGCGGATTTCTCCTGCTACCGATACGTTAGGATGATCATTACCAAGAACAGCCATTTCAATCTCACGAGCCACAATTCCTTGTTCTACAATGATTTTGCGGTCAAATTTCAATGCTAACTCAATCGCTTTTTCGAGCGACTCGCGATCATCCGCTTTGCTGATGCCCACGCTTGATCCAAGATTGGCTGGTTTGACGAACATTGGGTAGCTAAGTTCTTGTTCCGCTTGATCTAGTAATTGCTCGGCATGTTCTTTCCACGTACTGCGAATGAAGTGGACATATGCAACTTGCGCTAACCCCGCTTGAGCGAATAATTGTTTCATTACGACTTTATCCATACCTGCTGAAGAAGCGAGTACTCCGTTACCCGCGTATGGAATATTCAAGACTTCAAATAATCCCTGTACTGTTCCGTCTTCCCCGTTCGTTCCGTGTAGAAGTGGCAAAATGACGTCGGGCATATCTCCTTGCAAAAAACTTTCAATATGATCGGGCTTTGGTTGTTCACTTCTCAGACGTAATGTCTCAATCTCCGTGACGGGTCCAGTCAATGGTTCCCCTTTAAGCCATTCGCCTTGCATCGTAATATAGATTGGCAATACTTCATATTTACTTAAATCAAGCGCCTCTGTTACTGCCCGCGCTGTAGAAAGTGACACTTCATGCTCCGCGGATTTCCCGCCATATACTAAACCTAACCGTCTTTTCATGTAATCTCCTCACATTCCGTAGTTTTCATTCATACAGTTTACCATGAACGGAGCCAATTCATGAATGAAAAACCAACGTTCTCCATTCTTTTTACTTCACATAGAAACCAATCATTTCACAACTCGTCTATTAATGGGTGTACTTCTTAAAAAGTTTTGCGATATAATAGGTGATTATAGTAATAGAATACTAGCTTAAGAAAAGGTGATTTCATAATTGAAACAATCAAACAGGCTAGGTGAACGATTTGACTGGACACTTGCCTTTATCATTTTACTTTTCGCGATTGTCAGTTTTTTCGTCATCGGATCCGCTCAAACCTCTGAGCAATATACACAGAACTTCGTTTTAAAACAAGTGAGATGGTATATACTCGGTTCATTCATCGTAGCAATGGTCATGTATTTTGAACCTGATCAATATAAAAAGTTCGCTTGGTATTTCTATGGCTTTGGTATTTTCTTGTTGGTTTTTCTGATGTTGGCGCCAGGAGGTCCAGGGCAAATTGCAGAAATGCGCTACAGCGCAAAGCGATGGTTGCATTTACCCGTCATTGGGACGATTCAGCCTGCTGAGTTCATTAAGACATTCTTTATTATCGGGCTTGCCAAGTTGGTCAGCACGCATAACGAACGCTCGTTACACAGGACGTATACGACAGATTTACGATTGCTCGGTAAAATAGCGTTGATGCTGTTCGTTCCATTGGTTCTCATTATGAAACAACCCGATCTAGGAACTGCACTCGTATTCATTTCGATCACTGCCGCCGTCGTCATCGTTTCAGGTATTTCATGGAAGTTACTCGTACCTATCTTTTCATTAGGAGCTGTAGCCGCAGGTGCTGTGCTGTGGATGTCACTATTCGCACAAGACTTGCTCGATAAGTTCGGGTTTTCACCTTATCAGTTTAAACGTGTCTATTCTTGGTTAGATCCTTACTCTTATCCAACAGATGAAGGGTACAACTTGATTACGGCAATGACCGCAATAGGTTCCGGACAACTGACGGGTAAAGGTTTTCTGGAGCGCGTTGTATACATCCCCGAGAATCATACGGACTTTATCTTCAGTGTAATTGGAGAAGAGTACGGTTTTATCGGTGCTTGTTTAGTTATCACACTGTATTTTATTTTAATTTACCATTTAACGAAAGTTGCTCTTTCTTTGCACGATCCGTTCAGCGTATACATTTGCACGGGCGTCATTGCGATGATCGCGTTCCACGTATTCGAAAACATCGGCATGAATATCCAGCTGCTTCCTATTACAGGTATCCCTCTTCCGTTTATCAGTTATGGGGGAAGTTCCTTATTCAGTAATATGCTAGCAATCGGCTTGATTTTCAGTATGAAGTTCCATCAGCGAACGTATTTATTCGATGCGAATGACAATGACTAACTGTAAATGAATACTCACTCCCTTTCCGAGCAGGCACAAATTGTGTAGACTGTATAGGAAAGGGAGGTTTTTTTATGTCAAGTTTACCAAATTGTCCGAAATGCCAATCCGAATATACATATGAAGATGGGAACCTTCTCGTTTGTCCTGAATGTGCCTACGAGTGGACGCCTGGGACGACGGAAGAATCCGATCAAACAGGGATGCCCGAGATCAAGGACGCCAATGGCAATGTGTTGCAAGATGGAGATTCTGTGACGGTCATTAAAGATTTAAAAGTAAAAGGTAGTTCCAATGCATTGAAAATGGGGACGAAAGTGAAGAGTATTCGCTTAGTAGACGGTGACCATAATATTGATTGTAAGATTGATGGATTTGGCGCTATGCAGCTAAAATCCGAGTTTGTGAAGAAAATTTAAGGCATAAACTAACGCGAAAAGCTCACCCTCCAATATATTAGGGGGTGAGCTTTTCGTATGGTCTCTTATTTAGTTAGCTTGAACGGGTGGTGCTTGTACGGCAGGCGTCAATGCTTGCAACATATCACTTCTGGATTTTGTGAGTTTTGCGGAAACACCAAGCTTCGCCAAATTAGAAATAATTTTCTTGAAATCCATTTCTTTAGCCACTTCTTCCACCTCAACCTTCCTAGTCAGTTATATAGACGTTTGATCGCTCATGAAGTTCTATATTTTCAAAATTTCTTATTGCTTTTATTATACCACGCTAACCACCTTTTAAATCTTTCATTTCTGTTACATTTTCACCTTTTTTGCCAATATTAAACCCTAATATGTAAAAATGGATATTTTGACATACCCCCTATACGTATATTAGAATGAATATATACGAAAGGTGGTGGATATGGAGTGACGTTACTTCCTGAAGAACCTTCTCTAGATGAAGTAGAAAATTCTTGCCGCAAGAGTCATCATCCGGAAGAAATTAAGACGAACTTGACTCATCGTCTTAACCGCATAGAAGGTCAGATACGAGGCATTAAAGGTATGATAGAGCGCGATGTTTATTGTGATGATGTTATTACTCAACTATCCGCTACACAATCTGCTTTAAACAGCGTGGCAAATGTTTTGTTGGACGGACACTTAAAAGGTTGCGTCAAAAATCGATTGGCTGAAGGCGACGAAGAAGTCTTAGACGAACTGGCGAAAACTATAGCTAAATTAATTAGAAAATAGGAGGAATTATAGATGAATACAACTACATTGAACGTAAAAGGTATGACATGTAATCATTGCGTACAAGCAGTAGAAGGTGCATTAACGGAATTATCGGGAGTAGAACGTGCTTTGGTTGATTTAAAAGCGAATAGCGTAACCGTGCAGTTTGACGATTCTCTTGTAACCGTTGAAAAAATGAAAGATGCCATTGAAGATCAAGGTTATGACGTCGAAGCGTGACAAGAAAGGTGACCAGCACTATGAGTGAGCAAAAAAAAGAAATTGCTATAATAGGTATGACGTGTGCCGCTTGTGCTAACCGGATTGAAAAAGGGTTGCAACGAATGGAAGGCGTATCGACGGCTACTGTCAATTTCGCTACGGAAAAAGCGGCTGTTACATTTGATTCCAACCAAATCGGATTAACTGAAGTGGAAGACCGAATTAGAAAGCTAGGTTACGACGTACTGACGGAAGAAATGAACCTCAATATTAGCGGTATGACGTGTGCTGCTTGTTCCGCGCGAATTGAAAAAGTATTGTCTCGAATGTCCGGCATTCGATCCGCCACCGTTAACTTAGCACTTGAAACCGCTCATATAAGCTACGATCCAGCCGCTTTGGAATTGGCAGACATTTTGCAGAAGATCAAAAAAATTGGTTATGAAGCATCACCTCGTACAGAAGAATCAGATCATCAAACAGATTATCGACAGAAAGATATTGATGAAAAAACGCGCAAGCTAATTATTTCTTCAATCCTTTCATTACCACTCTTGTGGACCATGTTTGCACACTTTTCCTTCACTTCTTGGATGTATGTGCCAGCAATTTTCATGAATCCTTATTTCCAGTGGGTATTAGCAACACCTGTTCAGTTTTGGATTGGTGCCACGTTCTATAAAGGTGCTTATGCAGCATTACGTAACGGTGGTGCCAATATGGACGTACTCGTTGTTCTCGGTACATCTGCTGCCTATTTCTATTCGGTCTACCTTGTGTTGACCGGTGACGCACTGAATCACGGCTTATATTTCGAAACAAGCGCAGTTTTGATTACATTGATTTTATTAGGTAAATTATTCGAGGCACGTGCAAAAGGTCGGTCTTCAGATGCAATCAAAAATCTCATGAAGTTGCAACCGCAAGTGGCCATTCTAGAGCGCGACGGCGAAACGGTGGAAATACCCATCCACGAAGTAGCGCACGGAGATATTCTAGTCATTCGACCGGGAGCTTCTGTTCCTGTAGACGGAGTGGTGCTATCTGGATCTTCTGCAGTGGATGAATCCATGCTAACGGGTGAAAGCTTACCTGTAGACAAACAACAAGGTAATGAAGTGTTTGCCGCCACCGTAAACGCCAATGGTTCATTACGGATAAAAGCATCGAATGTCGGTAAAGACACGATGATTTCCAATATCATTCGCGTCGTAGAGGAAGCACAAGGTTCAAAAGCGCCGATCCAGAGACTAGCTGATCGGATTTCCGGTGTGTTTGTGCCTATCGTCGTCGGGATTGCGATAATTACGTTCCTCATATGGTATTTCGTAGTCGCACCTGGTGATTTCGAAGCTTCTTTAACAAGCTTGATTGCAGTTCTAGTCATTGCGTGTCCATGCGCACTTGGTCTAGCTACCCCTACTTCCATCATGGCAGGCTCGGGACGGGCAGCCGAAGAAGGCGTATTGTTTAAAACTGCTGAAGCAATGGAACAAACTCGTTTGATCGATACCATTGTTTTGGACAAGACGGGGACAATCACAAAAGGTCATCCAGAATTAACAGATTTCCATGTTCGCAATGAAAAACAGCGAATGTCTTTGCTTTCACTTGCTGCAGCAGCCGAAAGTGACTCTGAGCACCCCGTTGCAAAAGCCATTACGTCTTATGGATTGCAGCAGATTTCTACGCTGCCCATTGTTGAGTCATTTGAAGCAATTCCAGGTTACGGAATTCAAACCTTAATTGACGGACAAAACATTTTACTCGGAACAAAGAATCTGCTTTCTCACCATGATGTGGATTTTGATTCTACGATTGCTTCTGTAGAACAAATGGAAGGTGACGGCAAAACCGTCATGTTCATGGCAGTGGATGGAGTACACGAAGCAATCATCGCGGTTGCAGATACGATTAAAGATACATCGAAGCAAGCAATTGCTGAGCTGCGTGCGATGAACCTCGATGTCATCATGTTAACAGGAGATCAACATATGACGGCGCAAGCGATTGCAAATACCGCGGGCATCGATCATGTCATCGCAGGTGTGTTGCCAGAGCGTAAAGCAGAAGTCATCCGCTCTTTGCAAGCCGAAGGAAAGCGCGTAGCTATGGTCGGTGATGGTATTAACGATGCGCCCGCTCTTGCGGTAGCTGATATTGGGATGGCGATGGGTACTGGAACAGCGGTCGCGATGGATGCGGCTGACGTCACACTCATGCATGGCGATTTGTTGCGTGTAGTAGATACGCTGAAAATGAGCGAATTGACGGTCCGGAATATTAAGCAAAACTTGTTCTGGGCGTTGGCATATAACTCGATTGGTATTCCTATTGCAGCGGCCGGTCTGTTAGCACCTTGGTTAGCCGGTGCGGCGATGGCGTTTAGTTCGGTATCTGTCGTATTGAACGCTTTACGTTTACAGCGTGTGAAATTGCATTAAGAAAAGTATTAGGCTACCCTAGAAGTCGTAACATGCGATTTTCTGGGGTAGTCTTTTTCGCTTCTAAAGTGGAGGATTAAATAAGCTAAATAGATAGGCTAGCAAGGTTGTTGGGTTGGGGATTTGCGTTTCGGAGGGGAAGCGTGTCTTATGGGTCCGCGGTGAGACAACCACAAGGGACCTCGCGACCTGGTTGGCTCACCGAGAGCCCATGGGAAAGCGTCCGCCAACTTGAGCTTCCATCCCTTCACTGCTACTTGAATACTACTCCTATTCATCGTACGATAAGAAAGAAACTATTCATTCAGAAAGCGGGTTACATATGAAGAAAACGATCTTATTATTAATGTCCGTACAGTTCTTCGTTTATCTTGGCTTCGGCATCATTATCCCTATTTTACCTGAAGTTATACTCGCCGAAGGCTTTTCGCAAGTGCACGTCGGTGGTTTGTTGACGGTTTATGCCTTGTCTTCATTTTTCACTGCACCTTTATGGGGTGCGCTGTCTGACCGCACTGGTAGAAAGAAACTGATTATGATCGGACTGCTTGGCTTTAGCGTCAGTTTCTTTTTATTTGCGGCATTCATGCACCATATTGTATTGCTCTATATTTCACGTGTAGTAGGTGGTATTTTCTCAGGTGCACTGTATACAGCCGTAACAGGTTTCGTTGCTGATCTCACGACCGAGGAGAATCGTAATAAATATATGGGCCTGCTCGGCATGTCAATCGGTCTTGGCTTTATTTTCGGACCAGCGATTGGTGGTATTCTTGGTGACGTTCATTTGCAATTACCATTCATCGTTTCGGGTACTTTAACGTTATTATTAGCAGTGTACGCTATGATTATTCTGAGAGAGCCTACACGTCATAGCGAAGGAAATAAACGGGCGATTATTCCTAAAGGCGCCTCTGTGTTATGGACGTATCGTATTCGTTATCTATTTATCACTTCATTCATTATTACTTTTTTACTTGCCGGTGTGGAAGCAACATTCCAACTCTTCCAAATAGATAAGATTCAAATCACACCATTGCAACTAGGCTATTTGTTTATGGCTAGCGGTTTAGTAGATGCAGCTATTCAAGGCGGCGTGGTACGACGTGTGAAAAACGGAACGGAAACTTCATGGATCATCGTTGCGCAAGTTGTTACGGCAATTGGTCTAATACTCATTCCATTTTCCACAAGTTTGCTTTGGGCAGGTTTTGCGATGAGCGTATTCACCGCCGGTAACGCACTTGTTCGAACAGTACTCGTATCTCTTACAACGAAAGAATCAGGCGGCATGTACGGTACTGCGGCAGGTCTCTCATACTCGATGGATAATATGGGGCGGATTATTGGGCCGTTGTTATTTACGTGGATATTCACAATGCAAGCAGGAAATATGTACTTCATTTCTGCTATCATAGCGCTACTATCTATAGGACTCGTATTTATTTTCCGGAAATCTACTCGCTCTTTGCGAAACACAGAAGATCCAATTGTTTAATATAAAAAGGAAAAAGCTTCACTTTATTTTATTAATAGGCTATTTATTCGCAACTCCGTTATACTAAAGGAATAGTATATATCCTACGGGAGGAAGCATATGACGCAAGTTATTAGTTTGATTATCACAAGCACGTTGATTATTAACATATTTCTCGCGATTGCTTTGATATTTTTAGAGCGCCGAGATCCTACAAGTACTTGGGCATGGCTCCTCGTACTATTCTTTATTCCGATTTTAGGTTTCATTATCTATTTACTACTCGGTCGCCAATTGCGTCAAAAGCACTTATTCCGCTGGGAAGGTAGAAGTAAAATTGGTATTGAAAAGCTAATTAATTATCAACTCGAGGCCATAGAAAATGAAACGTTTGAGTTTCTAAAGACTGATACAGAAGAATATGACGATATGATTTATTTGCATTTGCGTAATAATCATTCCGTACTAACACAAGATAATGATGTGCAAGTATATACGGATGGTCGCGATAAATTCGACGCTTTAATTGAAGACTTAGAAAATGCTCGTGATCACATCCATATTCAGTATTATATTTTTCGGCTAGATGGAATAGGAAAGCAGATTGAAGAGATTCTAATCAATAAAGCGAAATCAGGTGTGAAAATACGGATGCTGTTTGATGATATTGGTTCACGTGGATTGCATGTGAAGAATTTTCATGAATTGATTGAAAGCGGTGGTGAGGTGGCAGCGTTCTTCCCCGCCTTGCTACCATTGATCAATCCTCGTTTAAATTACCGGAATCATCGGAAGATCGTCATTATCGACGGGCGAATTGGTTATATCGGTGGATTTAACGTCGGGGATGAATATTTGGGTCTCAGCAAGAAATTCGGTTACTGGCGCGATACCCATCTCCGAATCGAGGGAAGTGCAGTTCATCCATTACAAACGCGCTTTATACTCGATTGGAATCAAGCTTCTCCTAAAACGAACATCCAATACAATGAACGATTTTTCCCGGCGATTCCTCGTAAAGGGGATGTCGGCTTGCAGATTGTGTCTAGCGGACCTGATTCGGAGTGGGAAGATATTAAAGATGGCTACTTGAAAATGATATTTCTGGCCAAAGATTACATCTATATTCAGACGCCTTATTTTATTCCTGATACAAGTATGCTTGATGCACTTCGGATCGCGTGTCTGTCTGGCGTAGACGTCCGAATTATGATTCCTAATAAGCCGGATCATATGTTTGTTTACTGGGCTACCTATTCGAATGTCGGTATTTTATTAAAAGCTGGAGCAAGAATATATATTTATGAAAATGGTTTCATCCATGCCAAGCAAATCGTAGTGGATGATCAAGTGTCGTCAGTTGGAACAGCAAATATAGACGTCCGTAGTTTCCGCTTGAACTTCGAAGTGAATGCATTCATTTATGATCGAGAAAAATCACATGAATTAGCAGAGATTTTTGAGGAAGATATTCAAAATTCAACCGAGCTGACACTAGATGCTTATTTGGAGCGTGAGCGATTGATTAAAGTGAAGGAATCCATCTCTCGCTTACTTTCCCCTATTTTATAAACAAAAACAGCTGGCAGAAGATCATGATCTTCTGTCAGCTGTTTTTTATCGTATACCTAAATATTCCTCTAAAGTGATACTCCGTTTAAATATTTGTTCCGCTTTATCTTTTCCAACATATCGATAATGCCAAGATTCATGCATGTAACCGGTAATTTCTTCTTTTCCTTCAGGATAGCGGAGAATAAATCCGTATTGATGGGCATTGGCAGCAAGCCACTTAGCCGCTTCTGTATCACCGAATGAATTCGACGCCCAATGTTTTTCATGATTGACTTCACCGATATCAAACGCAAGCCCTGTCTGATGCTCCGAATAGCCAGGACGCGCACTATAACGATCAGCTGCCTCTTGTCCGTCTCTTTCCACGTAACGGTTGTATAAAGTGACTTGATAATCATACGAACGATACGTACTGAAGGCCTGCAGATTTATGCCCGATGTAACGGCTGCTGCTGCTAATTCATTGAATGCTTCTCTCGCTTCTGCGCTTTCTCCCGGTGCATAGTCCTTCGGTAAAGGATATTGTTTATTGGCAAGCAATACACCTTTAATACGTTTCGGTTCTTTAGGTAATATCTGTCCTGTTATATAGCCAGTGGGATTGGAAGGTTTTACTGGATTTTGCGGCACTGCTTTCCCTTTAGAGTTTTCTTCTCGGACTTCCCCTTCATTCGGTTCCTCTTCAGTTATTGGTTCTTCTACCTCTCGAAGAATTGCTTCACTCGGCACGTCTGATGAAGATGTGTTTTCTTTGCTACTTCCTGTCATATCGTTACTTTCTGAATCCGCAGGCTCTTCTATTTCGAGAAAGTCTGCTGTTGGTTCCGACCCATTTTGAATACTGTCAACCGCCTCTTTTATACTCCATCCGTTCGTCCCTATCCATATCACGCTACTAGTTAGGATAATAAAGAGTAGAACGATCCCCCCATCTACCCATCTGTTTTTCCGCCTACGCTTTCTAGAGGAAAATTCATCGTTTTTATTTCTCATGCTATACCCTGCTTTCTTTCTAAATCGCTTATCAAATTACCACTCTCTTTTTTATACAAATTATGCTCTGTTTCAAACCACGTATTCTAGTGTATCACCATTTTTCTTTTTCGTCTGTCTATGCTAGTATTTACATAACTTTAGATTCAGCTATTATTGTGAGGTCATACATGTGAATAATCAACGTTGGCTCTCGATGAGCTTTTTCATATTTTTCTTTACATGGGGTATCTTTTTACCTTATTGGACTGGCTGGCTGACTTCAGCAAAAGGTCTATCAGTAACACAGGCTAGCGTCATGATGGGTATTGGTATGATCGCTAGGTCTTTTTCCACGTTCTTTCTATTTCCGTACGCTACACGAAATATGTCACTTCTGCGTGTTATACGTTGGACTATTTTTTTGTCCTTCATTCTCACGCTTGCTTATCTTCCGGAAAGTCCTTTTGCAATCTTATTCGGATTGACCGTATTATTCAGCTCCATCTATCCTATTATCCTACCAAGCGTTGAAAGTGGTGCATCATTATTGATGCAACATGAACGAATCCATTATGGCAAGAGTCGCTCATTCGGTTCAATCGGCTACACTATCGCATTGCTCTTGATTGGTACGGTAACAGCAATCTGGAATGTACACGCCATTTTGTATATGATGATCATCGGCCTTGGTATAGGCTTGATATTTTCTTTTCAACCTGCCCCGGGTGTATTACAACGCCATCCCGTTGCAAATACAGCAGTACAAAAAGGCCAATTGCAGGCTTTGTTTGCCAATAAATCGTTTGTAATCGTGCTATGTATTGCGGTTTTACTGCAAGGTTCGCATGCCTCTTATTATAATTATGGTTTTATCTTTTTGGATGATATGGGAATCAACGGGTTTTATATCGGGCTGATTCTCAATATCGCAGTGCTGTTTGAAATCATATTTTTCACGCAGGCAGATCGTTCGCTTGCTAAAGTCAAGACGTCGACTATTTTCTTATTAGCCGCAACCGGTTCTACCATTCGTTGGATTGCCATCTTCCTCTTTCCTATAACTAGTGTATTTATTGCCACGCAGGTTCTCCACTCTGTTTCATTTGGCATGGCACATTTTGCATTCATTCAATACATATCGAAGAATGTACCAAATCATCTCATCGCTTCTGCGCAAGGTGTCTACGCGGCAGTGGCGTTAAGTCTCAGTATTGCGATTCTTACTTTCCCCGCTGGATATTTGTATGACCAGTCACCTCGCTTGGCATTCCTAAGTATGGCGGTTTGTTCCATGGGTGCATTAATTTTAACTTTCGCAACAAAGCAGCGTATTTCTCGTGTAATTGAATAAAAGGAAAGGCCGCTGAATTAATTGCGGCCTTTCCTTTTGTTAAAATAGTAAGACGTACGCTAATGTTCCAAGTGAACCTAATCCGAAAAATAATGCCATCCAAAGCATCCATTTCGCCTCACGCATCAGACCTTGATTTCTATACATAATGGTTCGCGCGGCATTGGTAAAGGTAAACATGATTAGCATGAACAAAATGGCGAATTCCAAATTTAACTTGATGATAAAATACAGTGCTGCGGCAGCAGATGCTGTAATTGCCAAGCCCATGATCCATTTCAATTTCATGCGACTCTTCCTCTCCATTGTTGGCAACAAAAAAAGCTGGTATGCACCAGCTTTCTAAGTACCTTACTTTTCTTCCGCAACTGGTGGTTCAACATGTTTAAAGTAAAATTTACGCCCAAGATACGTTTGGAAGATTAACAGTAATCCTCCGACTGCCCAATATAGTGGCAATGCAGCCATTACAGTATACGAAATGAACATAATCATAATAGGTGACATGTAAATGAATAACTTCATTTGTTTTTGTTGCTGTTCAGGCATCGTCCACAATGACACGCGCGCTTGGACAAAGTAGACAGCTCCGGCTACTAACATCATAATAATATCCGGTTCACCTAGTTTAAACCATAAGAATTCATGATTTTTCACTTCAGGTGGAGCGTAAAGTATAGCAAAGTATAAGCCCATGATGATTGGCATTTGAATCACAAGTGGTAAACAACCCATATTTAATGGATTGACTCCATGCTTAGAATACAGTCCCATCATTTCCTGCTGAAGCTTCATTTGCTCTTCTTTATCCCCAGATTCCTTAGATGCTTTCATACGCTTTTGGATATCTTCCATTTCCGGTCGTAGTCCATCCATCTTTACTTTCATCTCTTGTTGAGATTTATAGTTCTTTAACATCAACGGCATCAATACTACCCGAATCGCTACAGTAATTAGTACGATCGCAAAACCATAATTTCCATTGAAAGCTTCCCCTAGATAATGGAGTAGCCAATCCATCGGTCTAACAAATGTACTGTAGAAGATACCTGTTTTGTTTTCCACACCAGAACAACCACTTAAAAACACAGCAGTAATTGCTAATAAACTTACGAGCCCTATTCTCTTCTTCAATGGTTTCACCTACGCTATCTCAAACTAAAGAAAAGTATACAGCAAACAGCAGTAAATTTACAGCGAATCACCTTTTTTTAATGTAAATTGAAAGTAATTTCTATCCAAGTCCATCCGAAAGCGTCGCGGCGTTAACCCAGTATACTTTTTAAAGACACGGGTGAAATAACTTTGATTACAAAAATGAAATCTCTCTGCAATTTCCGCTATTTTTATATCAGAGAATCGTAAATAAAACTGGATATCTTCTATTTTACGGATTGTAATATATTCTACTAACGTAACAGATGTATGTTCTCGGAATATGCGAGAAAGATGACTAGTACTTACATTGAAATATTTTGCAATTTCTTCAACGATTAATTGATTTTCAACATTTTCATTTATGTACTGAATCACTTCATTGACCGTATCATGCGACAGGGAAGGTTTTATTTTCCCTTTGAGGACGTAACAAAAGAACTCGACTAATTCGTCTCCAATTTCTACTACGTTTCCTCTATGGAGATTGGCTTCGATCATTTTTATACAAGCCGTATTAAATATAAAGGCATTTTCTTCAGTAAATATAGATTCTTTTTGTAATTGTCTTGTCATAACGGAAGAGAGGATAATCAAATAATATTTTACAACTTCAAATGAATGTGTAGGTTTATACTCATACAAAATTTTTTCAATTTCCCTAAGCTTGGAACGTGCTTCGTCTTTCTCCAAATTGAAAACATGTGTAAGAAATTCTTTTTCTAAACGAAAAAATAATTTTGCTGTATCTGTATTTCCCTCTTTCTCAATAACACTGATCAAATCCAACTTAGATACTTCTGTTTCCTTGCCCGTCATGAGTTTCACCCCACTCATCTTATATATATGACTACGCAAGATATATTACTATATGTACATTATTTTACCTCATACCCCAATATTATCTACCCCTTATGTGGTTAACGCTATATATGTATTAAAGCGCCCTTTAAAAATGGGCGCTTTTAGTATTTTAATGTGATTAAATTTAGTTAGATTTATTGTCTTTTTCCGCTTGCTTAGTTGATTCATCTTTATTATATAGTGGCTTATTATCGCTCGTATCTTCATTTTTCTTGTAAAGGCCATCTTTTTTTGCAGCATTTTTATCTGGATCTTGTACTTCTTGGTTGTAATAATGAACACTTGTCTGAGCTCCCTCAGATACCATGTTATTATCTCTTAAATCTGTCGGATCAGAATGTCCAACTTTTTCAGTTGCTTGGTCAACTAATTTATTGTTGTTCACAAATGTGTCTACTTTTCCCTTCAAAACACCTACAGTTTCCATTGCCTTATCACGATTTTCCTTTTTACTAAAGAAAGCGTAAGCTCCTGCTGCAAGTGTTGCAAATAATAACCCATTTGATTTTTTAGCCATATTTACCATCCTCCGTCGTAATGTAATTGTGGTGATTTTCTACCTACTGCTTAATATACCCCGCACTCTTACTTTCAAACGTCTACAGCTTGGTTAGTTACTTAGCAATTGTAAACTTAGGATGTAAATGTCTTTTTATGATGTTGTTCATATTTGACGTATAGGTTATAGTTTTTAGTTTAGTAGTCGTTACCGTTTTATCGCATAGTAGTTTTGCAAAGCCTAATTTGTTATACTATGTAGAAAGATAACTAGAGGTGAGATCACTATGATTCGTAAAATGACAGTAGAAGACATTCCAGATGTTCAACAAATTGCTCATACGTCTTGGCAACATACATTTCAACAACATATACCTGAAGAAGTGATCGAAGAATATATTGAACGTACGTATTCTGATTTAATGCTAAAAAAGCAATTGGAAAAGACGATGGTTTTGCTCGCGATAGACGAGCAAGGGCATTCTATCGGGTATTTAAGTTATACCCCGATTGATGTGGATGGTGAGAGTGAATTGACGGCCCTGCACATGCTTCCTGAGTATTTGAATAGCGGATACGAGGAAGCATTGTTAAAAGAAGCACTAGGAACGTTACAGGAAGCTGTAAATGTTGATGTGTATGTCGATCAAAATGATATAGCACTTCAAGATTTTTATGCGAAACAAGGATTTAATTTCGTTGAGTCGTTCCCTGAGTTATTTGAAGGCATTTCCGTAAATATTCTTCATTATTCATTGCCTATCACGCAACCTGCACATACGTAACCAAAGTGTAGATGTGTTAAATAGGTAGACGCCGTTGAATACTATCGCAAGCGGACGCTTTCTATTGAGTTTGGTCGCCATTTACTTACGATAAACTAGCGTGTTTTCTTTGAGTCCAGTGCGACTACCAGAACGTATACTAAAGACCCTTTTCTAAAAGAAAAGGGTCTTTACGTGTCAGTAAGTATTTAGTTCATCCAGTTAGATTGAGTGGAGACGTATTCATCAGGTGAAGGTCCTGTTGTCATTGGAGGCTTCTTTGTGAAGCACAGGATTGCCGCAATGTAGAGCAAGATGGATGGTAACGATAGAAACCCACCTAGTAAACCTGCGATGATGAATAATATACCGGCTGTTTTTGGACTCTTATTATTCCAGACTTTTACCAGACCGATAATATTCAATACCAAGCCTATGAATGCTACAGCAACCAAAACCCATATAATAGTAGAAAAAGAGCCCATAAACGACATGAACATATCCACTTCTTCAGTATTTAATACTCCCTCACTCACAATTTCTCCGCGGAATTCATCCATGAAGGTTGGATCCGTGCTTGCCATATTCCAAATGAATGCTACTAATGCAGCACCTAAAACACTCAGTGTCAATAAAACAGCTGATATGATACCGAGTACGCGCTCTGCTGTACGATTAATCATTCCACATCATCCTTTTTCTGCTAGTTTGTTTCCTTATTATTTATACGCAATGAAATGAGAAAAGTTTCAAAAAAATGATGCGGAACATCTATCGCGTAGCCATTCCAAAATACAACTTATGCTTTTACGTCGTTATATTCATCACTTCGGTCGAACGCATTCACTACGTATGAACAGACCGCTTTCATCTTCAATCCTTTTTCACGTGCATTATCAGCAGCTTGGTCAAGTAATTTCTTGGCAACACCTTGACCACGCAATGAATCGTCTGTATAGGTATGTGTCATCGTCATGACACCGTTTTCTTCAGTCCATTCGATTTCTGCTTTTACATCACCGGCCACTTTATACTGATACGCATACTTCGTACCGCCTAGCTCCGCAAGCTCAAAATCCATTCCTTCACGCTGTTCGTTGTCTTTATTTTCACTCATGCATATCTCTCCTTTGTAGTTATACTTCTACAATATAACGTACCACAATGACAACTTAACTAAACAAATTTTTAAGAGAATCTGCCATATTTCTGAAAAACTCTTTTACTTTTTCCCAGAAACTTGGATCTATGTCGCCTAATTTATCTTTAATTTTCGATGCCATATCGGACAGTTGCTCGTTAAGCTTCGTGAAATCGATATCAAGTTTCGAGATTCGATCCATTAAGTCAATTAATAATTGGCGATCTGCCTCATTCAACTGGATATTAAATTTCTGCAATTGATCATGGACGATCTGTTCTACGTCTTCCTTTGTCGCGGGCTTTTGTTCTGAAATCTGTTTTTTGATTTCTGTTAGCAAATTAGCTACTTCATCTTGATCGACGCCTGCTTTTTCTGATAGCTTCGTTGCTAAGCTCAATTCATCATTTGCTACATCCGTACGTTCAGTATCGAGAACCTCTCCTGACACTTCATACGCTTTGTAAATTCCAACGAGAGCTGAGTGACCCGTTACCTTTTTGGGTGCCGCCACTTCTACAAGGGCGTCTTCAATACCTGCTGTCAACATGGCAGTAGCATACATGTCCTCAGTTACTTGCGTGATATTATCTGGTGTCACAATATTGATGACGAGACCTTCTCCTGCTTCTTGTCTAGTAATTTTCGCAGAAGAATACATTCGTGCATTTCGGTCGCCGCCAGGAATATATTTGATCAAATCATTGCCGTCTACTGATAATTCTTCCACTTCAGCTTCCTCGGCAACTTTTAGACTTTCTTTAACACTCGCTTTTTCACTATCCGATAAATTTGAACCATAGACTACAATCGGAACTCCAAGCTTTTCATTGATGGCTTTATCTGCTGATACTGCAGATGGCGCTATGACTGCGACCATCATCATGAAAGCCAATAGAGAGGTTAATCCTTTTTTCATACAGTCACTCCTCCTTGTTCTACATGTATAGATACGTTGAGGTTCATAAAAAAGTTGCATTTATTATAATATAAGAGTTGTCCAACCGTCTTGTTGTGTAATTCTTCGTTCTCTCATCAACGTGCCTAGTGCCCGTTTGAAGGCACCCTTACTCATCTGGAACATCTCATCGATCTCTTCAGGAGTCGATTTATCGGTAAATGGCATTTTACCGCCTGACTGTTGCAAATAGGCTAAAATTTGTTCGCCATCTGTTTGTAAACGGTCTTGCTTCCTCGGCAATAATGAGCCGTTCATCGTGCCGTCTTCATGGACTTCAATAATACGAACATCTACTTCTTCACCTAATCTTGGCTCTGCTTTACGCTCTGTTTCGTGAACGAAAATACGTTGAATATCTTCTGTCAATAGGAATGTACCGATTGGTAGCAAGCGGTACGCTCTTGCTTTGACATTTTGATTGTACATATCTGCTTCCGCCATTGTATAGTGCTCCTGAATTCTTTCTTCAGTCACTAGTCGTCCAAACAAGTTGCCCCCTGGATCTGAACGAAGCGTCATATATAACTCATCACCTGGTTGTGGCCATAGTTCTTTAATTTGTGGAAAGTCTGCTCGATTGATCAGCACTTCAAACGATGCACCAATATCTACATAAACTCTTTCACTTCTATCCAAGCGAATAACTTTTGCCCACCCGAATGAATGAACTGTGACTGACGGAATTTGCGCAGTACCTGTCAGTTCACCTCTTCTATTGATGTAAAGAAAAACTTCTATCGTCGATTGTTCTTGTGCATCCGGTGCTTCGGATTCATTCATATAGATTTCTTCTCCGGCAGCATTCAATACAAAGCGTGACCCTTCTTTGCGAAGTATTTCGAGTGTTGCAAGTGTACCTGGTTGTAATAATGTCATATAAGTTAATCCTCTCTAGAGTGCTTTACTTTTTAATTTTTTAACGAATTCGGGATCAGACTCGAGCGTCTCTACTAGATCCGTAATACGATCCATCGCATTCCAACTTAAGTGATGTTCAATTCCTTCTACGTCTCCATAGATATTTTCTTCTTCCACACCTATGATACGCAGGAATTGTTCCAGTAATTCATGACGATGCACAAGTTTTTTACCAAAGCGTAAACCGCGGTCCGTCAATGCCAAACCCCGGTAGCGCTCATAGTGTACATAGCCTTCACGATCTAGCCGCTGGGCCATTTTGGTTACAGATGAAGGGAGCACAGAAAGCGCCTCTGCCACGTCGGACACACGCGCTTCACCCCTTGCTTCTAGTTGTAAATAAATTTGTTCAATATAGTCTTCCATACTCGGTGTAGCCAAACTATCGCCTCCTCATTTGACTGTCCACATCCACGAATTACTATCTTAAAAGTTTAAGATAGGAAAGGGTGGGTAAAATACTTACATAGCAAATAACAATGAAAAGGAGTTGATTCACTATGGGTCGTATATTATGGCTTGTTATCGTAGTTCTAATAGCATTATGGGTAATTGGTTTAGTAGCAAATATTGGCGGTGGCTTAATCCACACACTTTTAGTAATTGCCGGCATTATCTTTGTCATTCAATTAATAACTGGAAGACGTTCGATATAGTGACGCTTATAGTGCTCTTTCTGTGATCAGGTAACTATCGCATACACACATGTGTTGCGTAAGCCTTGCCCATTCGCAGAAGGAGCATTTTTGCGTAAAGTTCCTTCCAGTTCAAAATTTGTTCGTTTGGCTACTGCACGGCCTTTACTGTGGTTCTCGTCACAAACAAATTCTATCCGTACAGCCGATAAATCTGTAAATGCAAACTCCACAAGCTCTTTGATCGCTTCTGTCATATAGCCTTCGCCTTCAAACTTCGTATCCAGCCAATACTCTACTTCAAATTTGCGAATGCTCCAATCGATACGATGGAAACCTGCGCAACCAATGAATTCACCCGTTTCTTTTAAAAACAGATGAAAGTTCAAAGATTTTCTACCGATGAATTCAGAAACTGATTGACGTACATATTCCTCTGTCGTTTCAATCGTCATGTCTTTCTGCGCCCATCCAGTCCACTTACGCAACGTAGGCATTGAATGTGACACCGCACCCCAAACATCCATCACATCGTGTAATTCAGGTGCTCGAATATGTAGCCGCTCAGATTGGAGCTGTTCTTTGAAACCGGGTATGCTCTTAACATCACGTTCCCGGTCTTCCCAACGGACAGGCGTTGTCGTACCGGCCTCATAATCTTCTCTCGTCATTCCATATGTTACCGCATCATAATACGTGTTCTCTTTCGGAAGGAACCATGCTTGACGCAAGTGTGCTTCTTTTACAAAGCCGGCCCGCTCAAACGCTTTACGCATAGCTGCATTATCATGGCGTGTATGTCCTTCTATACGAATCTTATGCTCCGGTAATTCGAAGACGTATTGTGTGAGTTTTTTTAGCGCTCGCGAACCATAACCATACCCTCGAAAATGATCAGCAATCCGCAAGTCGAATAATGGAACGTCTTCCTGTAAGTCATAGACTTTTACGATTCCCACTTTTTCGTTTTCATTATTTTCAATCCAGAAGGTCTTTACGTCATCAGATGCATAGCCGCCCTCTTCTATCGACTTTTCAAGCAACTCGCGACCTGGCTGACTACTATCATGATAAGGCCATGAGTTTGTCGTCATAAACTGAATAAGTAAATCTTGTTCTTCTATCGTCCATTCTTGTAAGCGCATTAAAATTCCTCCATCATGACTGCCTGTATGCAGGCGCCTCACATGACATTATAACGTTTGCTTTGCTTCAATTGCATGTTCATATGCAATTTTCACTAAGTCCGCGACATGCTCGTCTGCCAAAGAGTAGTATACCATTTTTCCACGTCTTTCTGATTTAGCCAATGAATGATCCCGTAAATAACGTAAATGATGGGAAGCGGTAGCGGATGAAGATTGAATCACTGCCGCTACATCACAGACGCACATTTCCGATTCCAATGTCAGTGAATAAGCAATTCGCAAACGTGTTTCATCAGCCAGTGCTTTGAATATTTGTACCATCTTCGTTACATCAGGGAGCTCTTTTCGAATTTTACGAACGACATCCTCATGCACAATCGTTACTTCACAAGCATCTTGATTTACCACATTTTCACCCCATTCAGCCGACTATAGATTACGGCAATTATAATAGATATGATAGTAAAAAATCAATTGACTCTTCTGTTCATTTCAATCAACACTTACTGGATATCGTCTTTGTTTTGTCCATGGATTTTTTCATATAATTCATCTTCCGTAGAAATATCCGCTAGCTTAACTTTCGATCGATAAGCAGCACGGATGATTACATGCCCCGCCACCGGTGCTGTCAAAAACACAAAGCCGATACCAAGAAGCAACCGTACGCTGATAAAGTTTTCAGAGAAGAGGAAATAGACGAATGCGCCGGATAATGTCAATAATACTGCCAATGTCGAACTTTTCGTTGCGGCGTGTGACCGAGTATAGACATCCGGTAAACGGATCAACCCAAAGACACTTAACATACTGGCAACAGCCCCTGTCAAAATCAATAAAGCCCCTATAAATTCACCGATCTCGCTTACGTTCAACTATTTTCCCCCTCTCAATAAATTTGGAAAATGCGATCGTTCCGATAAAGGAAAGAATCCCTAGGATCAAGATGGCTTCCAAAAATGCTTTTGTATTTAAAATCACCGACACGACGGCAATTGTAGCAATCAAATTCACACCGATTACATCGAGTGCCACCACACGGTCCGGTAGTGAAGGACCTAAGATAATCCGGATGACTGCCACCAAAATGGTCAGCGCGAATAGTATGACCGATATTGTCAGCATACCTGCTATCATCGTGTCACCTCCATAATCGCTTTCTCGAAATTCTTCAGTTGCTTAATCAATCCGTCGCGTGACTCTTCAACGTCCATTGCGTGAATATATAACTCATTGCCCTCAGAGGATACTTCCATCACAACCGAGCCTGGCGTTAAGGTGAGAAGCATAGACAGCATAGTCACTTCCACATCACTCGTCAAAATAGTTTTATATTTAAAGATACCAGGCTTAATACGCAGTGTAGGTCTCATGATTTGGGAGATGACCACAATACTTGACTGCGTCAGTTCCCTTATAAAGATTAACAAGAGCTTGCAGGCGGCATATACTCTGCGCAAATAGAAATGCGTATCGAAAAAACGGCTCATGACAAAGATAATGCCAAGCCCGACTAAAAACCCCATGAAAAATGTCGTAAATCTCAGTTCATCTTCATCCATCAGCGTCATCCACAAAAATGCGATGAATAAATTCAGCAGAAGCTGTAACGGCATGTCGTCTCCCCCTCCCTACTCTAAATCGTCACCCATCACAGCACGTATATACTGTTCCGGATTTGCTAATGCATCGGCTGCGTCCTGGACATAAGGCGACAGCAGTTCTGCACCTATACCTAATCCGACAACGAGTATTGCAAGCAATACGAGCGGCAAGCCGATCTTCTTTTGAAAAGGCTTCTGATCATCTTCACTAATCGTCGTTTCACCCCAAAAACTATTGAGGAAAATACGAAGAAGTGAATACAATACACCGATACTCGATAAAAATGCCACTGCAAGTAACACGTAATATCCTGCTTCAATTGCACCTAATCCTATGTACACTTTACCGATAAATCCGCTAAATGGCGGTATTCCGGCAATCGCTAGCATCGTCAAGAAAAATAACCAACCGACTAGCGGATAGTTTCGGATTAGGCCGCTAATTTCATTGAACTTCGAACGTCCTGTCAAATACACGACAGTACCTGCCAATAAAAACAGCAATGCTTTACTGACCATGTCATGAATCAAATAATAGCTTGCACCTTGAAATGCAGTATTCGTAGCAACCGCAAGACCTGTCAACACAAAACCAACGGAAATGATGACGTTATACGAAACGATCTGACGTATATCTGAATAGGCAATCGCTCCGAGACAACCCGCAACCATTGTGACAATGGCTAGCACGCCAATGATTTTATAAATAATTGGATCATGTATGAAGATTAATGTGAACATGCGGTACAGCGCATAAATACCGACCTTTGTCAGTAATGCACCAAACAGTGCCGCGACCGCAGTAGGGGGTGCGGAATAAGAACCCGGCAGCCAGAAATAAAGTAGCAAACCCGCTTTCAAACTAAAGACTATCAAGAAAATAATTGCGATCAATGTCAGTAGAGGTCCTTGTCCCGTTTCTGCTACGCGCGCAGCGATATGTGCCATGTTTAACGTACCCAGTACACCATATAAATACGCAATGCCCAACAAGAAAAACCAAGAAGCCAGCACATTGATCAATACATAAGTAATACCTTCCTTTAACTGTGTTTTACGCCCGCCAAGTGTCAGCAACACATAGGAAGCCAGTAACATTACTTCAAAACAAACAAACAGATTAAATAAATCGCCAGTCAGAAATGAGCCATTGACTCCCGCCACTAAAAACAGGAAGAATGGATAGAAAAACATCGCCTCTGTCTCAATCCCTGTCGTAGCGAATGCATACAGCAAAATAATACTGGAAACGATGCACGCAACCAATACTAATAACATGGCGAATGAATCGCCCACAAACAAAATACCATGCGGTGGTAACCAATCTCCAAAGTCCAAACGCATGATGCCGTTCAAATGAATTTGTTGGAGACAATAGGCCGCCACAGCAGCAGAAGCGATCGTCGTCAGTACACTAAGTACACGTTGTACACGAATATAAGGACGTAAGAATACTAAAATCACACCTACCAAAATAGGCAAAATCATAGGCAATACCAATATATTATTCATCTTCTTGCCCTCGCAATCCAGGTCCAGACTCTTGATACACACGGTAAGACAATACGAGTAAAAATGCTGTCACCGCGAAACTGATAACAATCGCCGTCAGAATCAACGCTTGCGGCAGTGCATCTGTATATTCAGCAGCCGTCTCTGTCAGCAAAGGAACATCACCCTTTTTTAAACCGCCCATTGTCAATAATAATAAATGGATGGCATGCGACAGAATTGCTGTCCCTAAAATAATTCGCAACATCTCTTTTGATAAAAGTAAATAAACGCCTACTGCCACTAGCACACCTACCAGAAGGGTAATTAATGTCTCCATTACTCCACATCCTCACTGATTCCCAAAATAATCGTCACGACAACACCGAGGACAGTCAGTGCGACCCCTGCTTCGAAAATCGTCATCGTTCCAAGTTCTGTCTCACCAAAAACCGGTAAGTCTACAAGCCATGTCTTCTGTGATAGGAAGGGCTCGCCAAACACTAACGAGAACATTCCCGTACCTACCGCAAGCAACACACCAAGCGCCGCCACTCGCTTAAAATCAAATGGCGTGCCTCGGTGAACCGTTTCTATGTCATAAACTAAATACAATAATACAAACGCAGAAGAGAGCACCAGTCCGCCAATGAAGCCGCCTCCCGGATTATTATGTCCTGATAAAAAAAGTTCCACACCAAACGTCAAGATGATAAAAAATACGATCTTCGTCACTGTCTGTAAGATCACATCATTTTTCTTCAGGGTGATCCACTCCCTTCTTGCGACGCAACTTGACTAATGAATAGACACCAAGACCTGCGATGAATAATACCAATACTTCCAACATCGTATCAAATGCGCGGAAGTCACCGAGTATCGTATTCACTACATTCAAACCACCTGCAAGCCGTGATGCCGTTTCATAGTAAACGGAAATAGACGGATACAAGGAATGGCCTTGTACGAGCAAAGCGATAACGGTAACCACAACTCCGGATGCAACCGCGATCAATCCATTCCGTACTCGCATGGAGATCGACTTATGCTCGTTTCTCCATTCTGGTAGATAATAGAAGCACAATAAGAACAGCACCGTTGTAACCGTCTCGACTATTATTTGTGTCAACGCCAGATCTGGCGCACGGAATACTACAAATAGAATGGCGATGGAATAGCCTAGCACACCGTTAAGAATAATTGCAGTAATTCTGGATTTGGCAAATAAAATCGCTACACTTGAACACATCATAACGAAAATAATGATGCTTTCATTAATTTCAATCACAGCATCATTTGAAAAGTCGAAAATGAATTGCTGAAAACCTAGCAAACCTATACCGACAAGTGCAATGAAAAACAACATGATATATGCAACGTAATCCCGTACCGATCCGGTCATATACGTTTTCGTCACCACAGAAGCCACTCGTTCAACCCGTTGTAATAACGCATTATATGAGCGATCAAGCGTCCATTGTAAAAAGCCAAAACTGTAAATACCTTTCCAGTAACGCAAGAAACAATACAATAAAACACCCGTGATCACCACGCCGATCGTCATGTAAATCGGCATCCCCCAACCATGCCACACTTTTATTTCTGGTACTAGACCAGGCATCCCCACAAATTGTGGATAGACCGCATTCATTGCTGGCCCTAAAATATACGTACCGAGCAGATTCGGGAATATGAAAATGAGTACGACCAGACTGCCAAGTACCATAGGTGAAATCAACATCTGGATCGGTGCTTCATGGGCAGGTCTTTGTCCGGGAACCGGTGCATGTACTTTGCCGAAAAACGTCTGAAATACTATGATCATACAATAAATAAATGTAAATATACTGCCGACCCATGCAACGATTGGGAACAATAAAACCAACGAATCCATTGATAATAGATTCGCTTCTTTCAATGACAGCGTCGCTTCAAAAAATAATTCTTTACTTAAGAAGCCGTTAAATGGAGGAAGTCCTGCCATGGAAAAACTACCAATCAATGCAATGGTAAAAGTAATGGGCATGATCGTTGCCAAGCCACCAAGTCGTTGAATATTACGTGTTCCCAGCTCGTGATCTAAAATTCCGACGACCATAAATAAAGACCCTTTAAAGGTGGAATGATTAATCATATGGAATAATGCAGCGAATGTAGCAGCGGTAAATAACGCGATGTGCGTGCTTTCAGAGGAAGCGAATGCCAATGAGCCGATACCAAGCAAACTCATGATCATACCCAGCTGACTCACTGTTGAAAACGCGAGTAACGCTTTCAGATCCGTTTGCTTCACCGCATTGACAGATCCCCACAACATCGTCAATAATCCAACACAAGATACGACGAAGAACCACGTCGTGTCACCTGCGAAGACTGGAGTGAACCGGGCTACTAAATAAATACCCGCTTTAACCATGGTAGCGGAGTGTAGGTAAGCACTAACAGGCGTAGGGGCTTCCATTGCGTCAGGGAGCCAGATATGAAATGGAAACTGTGCGGACTTAGTGAACGCACCAACTAAAACAAGCAACATAGCAGGGATGAACAATGAGTCTGCTGCAATCACTTCTCGCATAGCGACTAATTCTTGCAAATTGAACGTTCCTGTAATCGTATAAAGCATTAAAAATCCAACCAACATGAAAATACCACCTGTGACAGTAATCAGCATGGATTTCTTCGCTCCGTACCTTGACTGTTTTCGGTGATACCAGAAAGCAATTAATAAGAAGGAAGAAATACTCGTCAATTCCCAAAACACATACAGAACAATCAGGTTATCGGATAACACGACACCTAGCATAGCTCCCATGAACAATAGCAAATATGTATAAAAGCGACCAATCGCTTCCCGTTCAGAAAGATAGTAAATGGAATACAATACAACCAGACTACCAATTCCCGTAATCAATAAAGCAAAGATCATACTTAGCCCATCTAAATGCGTGGAAAAGTAGACATCTGCAGAAGGTATCCATGGCAACGTGTATAAATATGACGCCCCTTCCGAAAGCGAGGGAACAAGACGAATTAGTAAGGCAAACAAGAACAATGGAATGGTGATTACAAACCAACCGATCCGACTTCCGGTCAAAAATTTATGTATAAATGGAACCAAACCTGCTGCGATAAATGGAATGAATATTGCCAGTAAGACGGTAATCAATCTAACACCTCCCAGAATTAATCGATTGTTAGTGTCAATAGAATGCTCAGAGACTCTTGACTGAACACTGTACGTTATGCATAATGGGACTCTAAGCAAAGTGTACAATCTCTACTCGAAAGTATACACTACTTTATCGAAAACCGCATAAAAAGCGCGGTCAGTATACAGTAAGTCCACGTTCGTAATCCTATACAGGATGAGGTTCTCTGGCGGAGTTGCAACGGAAAGCAATCCCCTAAAGTGTGAACCAGTTACAATTAGCTTATAGAATTCGAAGAGGTGATGAGTCATTATGGGCAAAATGAAAAGCCGTATGGACGAGAGTATTCTCGTTTGTGTGTATTACGGTCCAAATGGTGAACGTCTCATTAATAGAGGATATAAAATTGCAACAATCATGGACTGTCCGCTTTATATCCTGACAGTCGACCCTGCACCACTAGATGATTTTGATGTCGAGAAGTCCGAGTATATAGATCGTTGGAAAGAACTTGCAGACGAATTGGATGTTGAAGCATTCATTATCCGCGACGATGAGAAGCGCCCAACTGCAAAAGTCATTAAAGAAGTGGCTCACCAATTTGGCATTACACAAATCATCATCGGACAGACCGCGCAAAGCCGCTGGGAGGAAATCACAAAAGGCTCTTTCATGAACGTCTTGTTAAGAGAAATTCCATTTGTTGATTTCCATGTCGTGTCGGTTGATCGTGCGATTAAAAGTGAGATAGAAGGATCGTTTGAAAAAGGCGTACGGGCGTATTTGATTCCCGATGGCGACAACTTCCGCATCAATTTCACGCTTACCAAGCATGCGCAGTACGAGGGAATCTTCTTTAAGGAAATTGGGACCGATTTTAACAACGGAATTTTTAAGTTCATGCAAAACAGCAAGATATGCCAGGTACAGATAGAAGATGACCAAGTACTCGACTCAAGCAAGATCCAGTGCAAGATACAAAATTAATATCACAAGAGATGTCCCAGAATGGGGCCTCTCTTTTTTACATGGATAGTAAGTTCAAGATCTAAGAATGGTTTCAGTGGGGGTAAGGAATAAGTAAAAGGAGACGCTTTCGAACTGGCAGCCTCTTTAGGAAAGCGTAATCACCGTAGTACCTATCTACACCCCGACACCTTGCGGATTTTCTCTCTTACTTTTCACATCAAAATAGAGCTATCCCGAGTAGTCATTAAATAATGATTTCGCGGACAGCTCCTGTAACTTCTATTATTCAGAAAGTTCTTCCCCTACGATCTTCACTTCCATTTCCAGATCAATCCCGAAGTTCTTCTTCACTTCCGCTTTGACCATCTCAATCGTCTGAATATAATCTGCCGCAGTGGCATTACTTTTATTGACGATGAACCCCGCGTGTTTAGTAGACACTTCCGCTCCACCAAAACCTTTACCTTGCAAGCCGCTATCTTGGATCAACTTTCCAGCGAAGTAACCGGGTGGACGCTTGAACACACTTCCTGCTGATGGATATTCAAGCGGTTGTTTTGATTCACGTTGAAACGTTAAGTCGGCAACTGCCGCATCAATTTCACACTGTTCACCTTGTGTGAGCCAGAACTCTGCTGATAGGACGTAATAGCCTTCTGTAGTAATGATGCTTTTACGATACCCTAGCTCCAACTCATCTTTTGAAAGCACGAAAATTCTTCCTTTGTCATCCATTACAGTCGCTTGATGAATAATATCTTTGATTTCTCCACCGTATGCGCCTGCATTCATTGCCATTGCACCACCGATTGAACCCGGTATTCCACAAGCAAACTCCAGACCTGTTAAACAAGCTATCGCTGCTTCTTTAGAGGCATCGATAATATTTGCTCCAGCTTCCGCAATCATTCGAGTACCAACAATCTCAATATGGTTTAGGTTTGCCATATACATTACAATTCCACGAACACCACCGTCACGAACGACCATATTAGAACCGTTTCCTAGCAACAAAATAGGAATTTCATGCTGATAAGCATAGCTAACAACCGCTTGCACTTCTTCTATTGTGCCAGGTGCCGCGAAGACATCCGCTTTACCACCTAGACGTGTTTTCGTATATTTGTTTAATGGCTCATCAAGTAATAACCAACCGCTTTTTATGTTATTTTGAAGATCTTCAAACCATCGATGTTTTGACATCTACATCAAGTCCTTTCACTATACGTGTCTCCAGTTTTACGGAAACAATCTTATCCATCTATTAGTATGCTTGCAATCAGTCCTTTTGACAAGGTTTTTCATTTTGACTTTTTATGTTTTTTCAATTACAGTTTAGCTAACTAAATATCCGTAAGGAGGAGTGAAAGTGAATACTTGGAAGGTAGATCCTACGGCGTCCACTGTTGGCTTCTTTGTTCCACATATGATGGTATCAACTGTCACGGGAACGTTTGAAGAGTTTTCGGGAGAATTACAAGGAAACATTGCGGACTTGACTAAAACAAAGATTAGTTTTCAAGTAATCGTTTCTTCAATCCAGACGAAGAATAGAGACCGTGATCTACATCTATGCTCCGCGGACTTTTTTAATGCCGAAACTTTCCCCGAAATGACATTCTCTTCCCGCACAATTTACAACGATACAGATGGTAGATATCAAATGTCCGGTGACTTGACTGTTAAAAACACGACCAAAAGAGCCCTATTCTGCATCACTCCCCAAGAAGTCACCGTCTTCGGTGCTACGTATCTCGTCGAGGGTAAAATCAAACGAAAAGATTTCGGATTAATGTGGAACCGTGCAATTGAAGCTGGTGGTGTAATGGTTGGCGATATTATTGATATCAAGATGTCCGTTGTAATTTGCAAGGAAAAAAGACAATAGAAAAGCACCATTGATTGATATTTCACTGGGACCCATTCCATTTTCATTCAACTATTGCACTGCTTCAAACGGACTAGAAACCTATCAAAAAAGACTGAAGACAAAACTCCTCTTAATTTTCTAGAGTTTTCTTCAGTCTGAAAAACCATTCAGTTATTTAACTATTCTTCAGATGTCACAAGCCCCATCATCACACTGCCCGCCATTATCTGTGCCAAGTACTTGCAACTTAGGTTTTGTACCCTTCTCTTCCTCAACAATCTTTTTAAACGCTTCGACAAATGCTTCAGTAGGCTGCGCTCCACTTATAGCAAATTTACGATTAATTACAAAGAATGGTACACCTTGAACACCAATTTCCCGCGCTTCTTCGATGTCTTTTTTTACTTCATCCTCGTAATCATTACTATGAAGCATGTCTTTGGTTTCCTTTGCTTCCAATCCAGCTTCTGCTGCAATCCCTACGAGTACTTCTTCCGTATCGATACGCTCCCCTTCCACGAAATAACCGTGCATGAGACGCTCTGTCACTTCCTTCTCTACATTGTGCTTCTCTGCAAATTTCACTAAACGGTGTGCATCAAGCGTGTTAGATGTTTTCATTCGATCTACTTGATAGTGAAGATCAACGGTTTTTGCTTGCTCTTCTATATTACTCATCATGTTTTCTGCTTCTTGTTTGGTGACTTTAAATTTACTAGCTAATCCGTCCAATATTGATTGCTCTGAAGCCACGGGTGTATTCGGATCTAATTGAAACGCCTTGAATACAACTTCCGATTCCCCCTCGAGCCCTAATTGCTTCAATGCATGCTCCAAACGTCTTTTTCCAATATAGCAAAACGGACAAACATAATCTGACCATACTTCAATTTTCATTTTTTCCCCCACCTTTCTATTCTCTATTTTAGATTCAAGTAAAGTTGGCAACAATGTTAATGCTTGGGTTATATAATTTTATAGAATGAGGTGTCAGAATGAATCAATCTTTATGGCTCGCCACTGCTTATCCGAAATCTACCTATCCAACTGTAGATGATGATTTAACTTGTGATGTGTTAATCATCGGAGGCGGACTGAGCGGCATAGCAAATGCCTATTTTTTGTCTAAGCAAGGAAAGGACGTTGTGTTGCTCGAAAAAAACAGTTTGCTGCATGGGGCAACGGGAAATTCTACAGGTAAACTAACCGCACAACATGATGTAGTCTATGCAGACATGATTGAACAGTTTGGTGTGGAAAGCGCAAAACAATATTTTAATGCAAATGAACAAGCTGTTGATTTTGCGCGATCCATTGCGGAAGCAGATCAACTGCAAAATGCACACTCCGTACTATATTCTCAAACAACTGAAGGTACGGAACGATTACTTGCGGAGAAGAAAGCGTATGAAGCGATTGGGATTCCATTTATACTTGCGAGCAATGCACCCTACTTACCTTTTGAAACAGCTCACACTTTACTGATTGAAGACGAAGCACAAATTCATCCAGTGCGTTTTGGACAACAATTGGCAGAGCTCGCTGTAAAAGAAGGTGCACGAATTTTTGAACATGCACAAGTAGCCGCTCTGGATACTGATCGTCATTTCGTCAAACTCTCTTCATCTAAAATAGTGAGTTATCGACAACTAGTTATCTGCTCACATTATCCCATTGAAGCACTCGAAGGCATGCAAATTCTTAAACTGGACGTCCAGCGTTCCTATATTGCTGCGGCTAAAACCGATACTGTATTTGATCATCAATATATCTCGGTAGATGAGCCGAAACGCTCGATACGGACAGTGACGATCGATGACCAGTCTTACTTGTTGCTAGCCGCTCAATCTCATCCTGCTGGTTCGGAAAAAGAAACCCAACTACATTATGACAGCTTGACAGAGGATATAAAAACGACATTGGGGCATCCTGAAGTTGTCTACAAATGGTCGGCTCAGGATCCGTCCACACCTGATTTAGTGCCTTATGCAGGAGCTATTTCAAACTCTTCGCCGGATGTCTACATTAGTACAGGCTATCGAAAATGGGGATTATCTAATTCCTTAGCCTGTGCAGAAATTATCTCGGATGCGATTATCGGTCGACCGAATGCCGCAAGCGAATTATTTTCTCCTAGTAGAACCGATTTCGGCTCTTTATCCAGCCGGGCTTTACTATTAGCCGGGCGTACCGTAAAGGAATTTGCCGGTGGACATATCGCCCGGACTGACTCCCCAATTTGTACGCATATGGGATGTCGTACCCGTTGGAATAAAGGAGACCAAACGTGGGACTGTCCATGTCACGGATCACGTTTTCGTGCGGATGGAACCGTATTGGAAGGTCCTGCCACACAGCCCCTCGATTTAGGATAAAAAAACTGTCACGGAAGATCGGGCTACCGATTTCCATGACAGTCTGGTTATTATGAAAGTGCTTCAGTCAATACAGGTACAATTTGCTTCTTACGTGAAACGATACCTTTTAACAAAGCCGTATTATTATTGAATGCTACATTAAATGCAGAACCTGCACGTTCGGCTTCTTTTCCTAGCGCAATGATTACGGAATCGCTATTGATGATATCCGTCACAACAAACAGGAATAAATCTAGCCCTTTTTGTTCGATTACTTCATTTAATTCCGCTTCCAGTTCATCTTGTCGACCAAGAATATCTTGCAAGTCTACTGCATTTACTTGTGCGATTTCCATTTTCACATCGCCGAATATAAATTCTTTCGAATCCAGACTAGCCAAATCCTTTACAGGTACAGAGCTTAAGTCTGCTCCAGCTTTCAACATGTCCAAACCGTAAACAGCAGCATCTACTTCTGCAATGGCAGCTAGTTCTTTGGCTGCTACCTGATCTTGATCTGTGAATGTTGGCGATTTGAATAATAACGAATCCGATACGATCGCAGAAAGCATTAAGCCTGCAATGTTCTTCGGAATTTCAACGCCATGCTCTTTGAATAATTTATTCAATATAGTTGCCGTACAGCCTACTGGCTCTGCGCGATAATACAATGGATCGTTTGTCTGGAAGTTCGCAATACGGTGATGATCAATTACTTCTAACACTTGTACTTCATCCAAGTCATCGACACTTTGTTGTCTTTCGTTATGATCGACTAAGATGACTTGAGATGTTTCAGGTGCTGCTCTTTCAATTAAGCGTGGTGCTTCAAAACCGAAAGTTTCAAGCGCATACGCTGTTTCTTTCGTAATAGTCCCTAGACGAACAGCTTCTGCGTCCATACCGATTTGTTGTTTAAGATATGCATACGTAATCGCTGATGCGATGGAATCTGTATCCGGGTTTTTATGTCCAATGACTAACACTTTTGACATGTTTAATTCCTCCTATTTCACTATGTTTACTAACTATATTCTATCACACTATTCAGGATTGACTAGTAGGAAATAGTAAAGATTGTATTTCTTCCTTGTTATGAAGGAAATCTGCAATCGTGTAACGATCTAGCACAGCAAAGTAAGCTTGAAGTGCTTCGTATAAGACACCCCTTAGCTGACAGGCTTGAGACAATACGCACATATTTTTACTGGGATCAAAACATTCGACTAAGTGGAAATCATCTTCTGTTTTTCGAACTAGTTCGCCTACATTAATGCTATTTGGATTTACACTGAGACGGATTCCGCCACCCCGCCCACGAGTGGTTTCGATGAGTTCCAGTTTTCCTAACTCATGGACTATCTTGGTGAGGTGATTTTTCGATATTTGATAAGCATCCGAGATTTCTTGAACTGTGGACAGTTCATCCGATTGCTTGGAAGCTAAAAAAATCAGAACACGCAGCGAATAATCTGTATACATCGTTAAACGCATAATATCACCACTTTCTACTCTTTCATCATTATACCATTTTCAATTGAAAAATCATGGATTGACACCAGGCGTTACACGTAAAAGAATAACTAATTTTTGAATAGAATGTGACAATATTCACATTATATTTTTAAACATGTATTTAATATATAGCTTTTGAATTCTAAATGATTTATGATAGAGATATCAAATACGGAGAGGTTGTGCATTATCAATGTTAGATCAAAAAACTATCGACGTTATCAAATCCACAGTACCAGTATTAGAAGAGCACGGCACCGCGATTACTACGGCTTTTTATAAAAACATGTTTGTGGCTCATCCCGAATTACTAGATATATTTAACCATGCTAACCAATCTCAAGGTCGTCAACAGACAGCTCTTGCAAACACAGTATACGCAGCAGCGCAACATATCGATAACCTAGAAGCCATTTTACCGGTGGTTGTCCAAATCGCGCACAAGCACGTATCTCTGGGAATTTTGCCAGAACATTATCCAATTGTCGGAGAGTATTTATTGAAAGCGATCAAAGAAGTGCTTGGCGATGCAGCAACACCTGAAATTATGGATGCGTGGGAAGCCGCTTATGGCGTAATCGCTGACGCTTTCATCGGCGTAGAAAAAGATATGTATGAGAATACAGAACAAGCTGATGGCGGATGGCATTTATTTAAAGACTTCGAAATTATCGACAAAGTGGAAGAAAGTGACGTCATTACGTCGTTTTACTTAAAACCTGTTGACGGCAAAAAGTTGCCATACTATTTACCAGGACAATACATTACGATTCGATTGGAAATCCCAGGTGCGAAAAATATTGTCAACCGTCAGTACAGCTTGTCTCAAAAATCAAACGATGAGACTTTCCGTATCTCGGTTAAACGTGAAGATACATTATCACCTAATGGCGTAGTATCTTGCTACTTGCATGAAAATGCAAGTGTAGGCGACATCGTCGAAGTCAGCGCACCAGCAGGCGACTTCTATTTGGATCCTACTGGTACAGCACCTGTCACATTAATCAGCGGTGGAGTGGGTATTACACCAATGAAAGCTATGTATTCAACTATTGCAGACTTGTCTCCTGAACGTGAAGTGACATTCTTGCACTCTGCACGTACACGCAGCCAACAAGCATTTGCGAATAAACTAGAGCAATTAAATGCTAAATTGCCAAACTCTACGTACAAAACGCTTTATTCAGAAGAGGGAGACGGCATGTTCACACGTGAATTCTTAGAAGACAACGTGATTGCAGGCAGTGATGTCTATGTATGCGGACCAACTGGCTTCATGGAGTTCGTACTTCAACAACTTCACGCAATGGGTATTCCAGAAGAGAAAATTCACTTCGAGTTCTTCGGCCCAGCTGTAGCCCTTCAGTTACAATCTGTTTAAGCAGAAACAACCCCCACGAATTTTAAATTCGCGGGGGTTGTTTTTATATTTTATTCGGCATACGGATCGAAGCCATAATGAGTGCAACTACTAAAAACAGACCTAAATAGCCGACAACCGGATACAGTGTACTGACCAAATTTGTGAATCCAAAAAAACTCAGTGCATAGCCAATTACTAATGAACAGGCTACGAATAGCTTAAACTTCATCGTACCACTTTGGATGAATCGAGCACCAAACGCATAAAACATACTGACTGCTGTATTAAAGATCATACCGTATAAAATAACCGCCATGAAAATTGCAAAGATCGGTGAAATATTATTGATGATGGCAAGCATCGGTAAATCTGCCCCCGCCACGTTTTCCACTTGTGAAAAAAGTGCCAAATGACTTAACAGAATTAAAATACCTAATCCAAGACCACCTACAAATCCACCTCGCGCCGCAATCTTTTCATCCTCTTCCGCACCTCCCATGACAATAGCCATCGAAGCACCAACCGCAATATTAAATGACACATAGTTAATTGCAGATATGAACCAGTTAGGCAATGTCGTCGGCAATGCTTTGGCAACAGGATCAAGAACTGCGAAGGTTGTATCCATCGTGATGATACTGTAAACAGAGACAACAACTACCATAATAATTAAAAACGGTGTTACACTGCCGATTACAGCGACTACTTTATCTACGTTTAATAATATCGTCAAGAACACCAAAACTATCATAAGCAAACTACCTACAAATGTCGGCAAGCCAAATTGCTGATGTAAATTAGCACCCGCACCCGCTAGCATAACTACACCTACGCCAAATAGTGTAAAGATGATAATACCATCTACTATTACACCTAAATAGCGTCCACTGATTTTGTAGATCACGTCTTTATGTGAAGTTGTTCGCAATCGACTTCCAAGACGCGTTAATGTCATTCCTAAGTAAGCGAAGAGTGCCGTACAAATCACTGCGCCAATCATACCTAAATAACCGAAACTCGTAAAATACGTCATGATTTCATTACCGGAAGCAAATCCCGCCCCTACGATAATTCCAATAAATGCACTGCCCATTCTCAATATTTTTTTCATAATTTCCCCTATTCTTCTCTGTAACCAAATATATTCGAGATGTTCATTAATTTATTTTCTATACTTTGAGACGAACGGGTTGTCCTTTTCATAGAAACGCCAAGGGTAATGCACGGCTTCACCCGTGTTGCCAATCCCTACCCGCGGACCTGCTTCTATTTCAGCCTGAGGAAAGCCTTCAGCTATGTAGAGAGGCTTCTGTGTCCAATGATGTCCGTAGTATGACATCGTCACCCCGAGAGCCTTGGAAAGTTTCCCGGGTCCATTTGTAAGATCGGTTTCTCTCTTAATGTGTATGCCACGGCGTTGTTGCATATGACTTACTCCTTCTATTGGTTCACCTGCCCGTAGTAACACGGCATGCGGTGTCCCCTCTTGAGCACAGACGACATTCATTAGCGTGTGGGTATGCATCTGATATGTATATACGGATCCCGGCTTACCGAACATGACTTCCGTTCGCTTCGTTCTACGGTTACCATAACTATGCGCAGCACGGTCTTCAGCTCCGTGATACGCTTCAGTTTCCACAATTCTGACCACTGACAGTCCTTCGGGTTGCTCATGTACAATATATTGTCCGACTAGATTACGAGCAAGCTCTAGTACAGGTACATTGAAGAAAGATGAATCAATTGGTTCATACATATGATCTTCTCCTTTCAGTTCTTATGCCAATCCTTGTCCTTCTGCGAATTCACGATAGAGCTCATGTGTTTCCAATAGTTCTGCATGATTTCCTCTACCTGTAATCTGGCCATTCTCTAAAAACAGTAACTGGTTTGCATGCAGTACGGTAGCCAACCGATGTGCAATAATAAGCGTTGTTCTACCGTGCATCAAATGGTGCAATGCTTCTTGTACATGTGTTTCCGAACCGCTATCTAAATTCGATGTAGCTTCATCCAACAATAGAATCTCAGGGTTATGCAATAAAGCGCGCGCGATTGCAATGCGTTGGCGCTGACCACCAGACAACTTCATACCGCGCTCCCCAACCATCGTATCGAATTGATCCGGCATATCTTTAATGAATGTATACGCATTGGCAGCTCTTGCAGCTTCAATGACTTGTTCAAGAGGCGGTCTCTTTTCAAGACCATACGCAATGTTATCTAAGATAGTTCCGCTTAATAAAGGGCTTTCCTGCGACACATAGCCTATACGCCGACGCCAGTCGGATAACGGAATCGTTTGGATCGGATCTTCTCCAAGCCGTATTTCCCCCGAAGTCGGTTGATAGAATCTCTCCATCAATGAAAAAATCGTCGTCTTCCCTCCACCGCTTGGTCCGACGAATGCCGTTACTGTTCCTCGCTCTGCAGTGAATGAAATTCCGTTCACTACACCTTTTCCATCTTCATATGAAAAATGAACATTTGAAAATGTAATGGCACCTTCCATTTTCGATGTACGTACACCATCTGCCGGTTCTGAATCCATTCGTAGAATCCCTTGAATTCTTTCTGTCGCCCCTATCGCCTTTTGGAATGAAGTGAAAAATTGAGCCATTCGTGCGAACGGAATGATAATCTGAAACAGCAAGAAAATAATTGCAACCAATGTTCCAGCTGATAATGCTCCTTTTGCAACTTGCGCTCCTCCATACCCGAGAATCACTACTAGGATGCCCATCATCGTCAACATCATGATAGGTGAAATAACAGCTTGGATTTTCGCTTCTTTCAACCCATAACGAAATAGGGATTGAATTGCATTTTTGCCTTTCTCTCCTTCAATAGGTTCCGCGCGGTATGCTTTCACTAACCGAATATCCCCAAGCACACGGCCGAGATGTCCCGAAAACTTTGCCATTTCAGCCTGTGTCGCTTTCGCTACTTTGTGCATTAAGCGTCCAAGCGGAAATAAAATTGCCATACTAACAGGCACACTGATCAACATGATGATCGTCATTTTCCAATCGAGCACCAGTAAAATAATGACCGCTCCGATAATCGAGATCATACCCGAGATGAACGAGACTAAGTGCTCTGAGACAAGTGATTTTAATATGGTTGTATCTTGTGTAATTCGACTCATCGTTTCGCCCGTTTCATTTTGATCAAAATATGGCACAGGTAAACGCAATACTTTTTGCCATAACTGATTACGCAAGTCCGCAACTACTGTCTCGCCAATAAAGGCAAGCATATAGTAGGAGAAACCTCCGGCAATTGCTTGTATCACGAATAAAACGAGCAGGAAAATGCCGGTCTTCCAGTTCAATAGCTCACTGGTGAATGAGTCCACTAAATCTTTGGTGATTAATGGCACAGCAAGTCCTGCAGCCGTTTCAACGAGAGATAGCACTAGGGCAACGATGGTTACGGCTACTGGCCAATGCAATGTCTTGACTAGACTCATAAAGTTTTTAACGGATCCTTTAGGTTTTACTTGTGCATTCATGATGTATCCTCTTTTCTACTTCATTCAAACGGATAGTTCATTTCCCCTTGAAGATATTCACCAATGCGACGCCAATCGGCTTCCAGTTCAGGTCTAAGGGATGGGCGATAAAACACTGAAGCCGGATGGAATGTCGGTATTATAGTGTACGATTCATCTGTTAGGCTATATTGTTTATCTTCTAATTTTGCTAAATATTGCACTGGTTGCGTCAGTACTTGTCCATGAAGAACCGTGACCTTCGCATGTTTACCTATCAATCGCTGCAAGCCAATATTCCCCAGTGTGACAATGAGCTTTGGTTGAAGATTGGCAACTTCAAAATCAAGGACTCGTGCATGAGCCAATTGCTCCTTTTGTGTGGGTGGACGATTATACTTACGTTCCGTCAAACTACCATCCCGTTCTTTCCTCGTCCCCCATTTGTAAGGTCTACTGCGGAACGAACTCGTCATATAGACATCTTCACGTGTTAACCCTATTGATGCAAGAGATTTCATCAATTCATCACCTGCACGACCAATGAACGGAACACCATGAATCGCTTCGTGTTCACCCGGTGCTTCACCAATTAGTAAGAGTGTTGGTGATTGCGGACCTTCTCCGTGGACAAAGCCTTCTACTGGAAATCCTTCGCTGCGTTCTAAAGCTATACGCGCAATTTCATCTGGTACACGAAACATTGCATTCACTCCTTTCTACAATTATAAAGGTTTCGCTACCGAATAAAAAATGTTAACCATCGAAAAAGCCGCTCCCATTTATGTAAAATGAAAACGACTTATCTTATACTATGTTAACTCAGTTTGTTTTGTTTCTGTTCCTAGGAAAATAACAGCTAATACACCTATCATAATTGCTGCGCAGAAAATACCAAAGATGATTCCGAAGCCATATCCAGCTGTTAACAGTGATCCAACGAGAAGTGGTCCGAAAATACCTCCCACACGCCCAACTGCCGCCGCAACCCCAGAGCCTGTCGCTCGAATAGCGGTAGGATATTGTTCCGGTGAATATGCATAAAGAGCTCCCCATGCACCCAAGTTAAAGAAGGATAGAAACGCACCAGCAACCATCAACGTAGTCAATGTCTCCGCATTACCGAAAGCTAAAGCACTGAGTGCCGTTCCGAATAAATAAGTAGCAAGGACGAACTTGCGCCCCATGCGTTCAATTAGCCACGCGGCACTGAAGTAACCTGGTAACTGTGCCAGGGTCATCAATAATACATAGCCAAAGCTTTTGATTAAACTGAAGCCTTTGATCACCATGACGCTTGGTAGCCAAAGGAACATACCGTAATACGAGAAGACCACGGCAAACCATACGATCCACAGCATAAGCGTCCGTCTTCTAAATGCCGGTGCCAGTAATTGCTTTAGTTTCTGTCCTGTCGTTTGTGATATCTTTCCTTGCTCTTCAAACTTCTTAGAGTCGGGTAAATTACGTCGTAAGTAAATCGCATAAAATGCCGGTAGTGCCGTGATGATCAGTGCCACTCTCCAACCGAACTCCGGAATAATGAAATAGGCTATTAAAGCCGCTAAGAGCCAACCCGCTGCCCAAAAACTTTCAAGCAACACCACTACACGTCCCCGCTCTTTTGCGGATACGCTTTCCGAAACTAATGTAGAAGCAACAGGCAACTCCCCACCTAACCCAGCTCCTACTAAGAAACGTAAAGCTAAGAACGCCCATAACGTTGTCGTCAAAGCGGATAAGCCGCTCGCAACTGAAAACAAAACCAATGTCATCATAAATACTTGCTTACGTCCAATCCGATCGGCTAATAAACCGAATCCGAATGCACCTATCGCCATACCGATGGAATTAATGCTACCTATCCAGCCCATCTCAGTCGAAGTTAGATTCCACTCTACGGCTAGTGCAGCAATGACGAATGATAGAATTCCAACGTCCATCGCATCGAACATCCAACCAGTACCTGCGATACCCAGTAATTTATTTCGTGAGATTTCCTTCTTTTTCACAGGTCTTCTACCTTTCTATTGTGCAATCTTTATATGTCTTTACAGGTGTCATTATAGCATTTTTTGTTTGTATTTGACTAGTTTTGTTTTCTGGGGATTTCTGGATGTGATTGGCTGTGGGTAGTTATAGAGCGGGACGGCTGTGGGTATGAGCGGGTAGCGAACGCGATTGAGCGCGACGAACGCGGCTTTGAGCGGATAGCGAACGCGATTGAGCGGAACGAATGCGGCTTTGAGCGGATAGCGAACGCGATTGAGCGCGACGGCTACGGGTATGAGCGGATAGCGAACGCGATTGAGCGCTTGTCATAGTTTAATGAGCGCGGCCTGATAAATTACGGCTAAAAAGATGATCATGAAGAGAAAAAACCCCAGAAGACAGAGTCTCCTGGGATTTCATTCATTCTTATAGTCCAGCCTCTACTTCTTTGATCATTTCTTTGATCGATTGAAGACCGCCACCAGATAGGTACCAATATTCACCGTTCAAATAAACCATTTTGTCATTCTTGAATGCGTTTGTTTTCTTTACAAGATCGTTTTCGACAGAATCTTTCGCTGTTGCGCCGTTACCAATTGCTGCGTCGCGGTCGATGATGAAGAGAATGTCTGGGTTTGTTTCTAAGATATATTCAAACGTGATATTTTGTCCATGAGTAGAAACTTCGATGTTCTCGTCAGCAGGTTCAAATCCGAATACGTCATGAACTAATCCAAATCGTGAGTTTGGGCCGTATGCACTGACTTTTCCTTCAGTTGCTAGGATGATCAATGCTTTGCTGTCGATACCTTCAGTTTTAGTTTTGATTTCTTCAATGCTTGCATCTACGTCTGCTAATTCAGTTTTCATTTCATCTTCTTTATCGAAAATTGTAGCAATTTTACCCATGTTCTCTTTGAAAGATTCCATGTAGTTAGACGTATCAACGCCCATGTAGATTGTTGGAGCAATTTCAGATAGCTGATCATATAAGTCTGTTTGACGTCCAGAGATGAAGATCACATCTGGCTTCATTGCATTGATTGCTTCAAAGTCTGGCTCTTTCAAACTACCTAGATTTTCATACTTTTTGTCTTCATATTTAGAAAGATAACCGGGAACGTTTGATTGTGGAAGTCCTGCTACTTCAATTCCTAGTTCATCCAATGTATCTAATGTTCCGAAGTCAAAAACTACTACCTTTTCAGGGTTCTTTTCAAGTGTTGTTTCACCAAGTTCATGTGTAATGGTTACTTCTGTGCTTTCTTCAGCTGGCTTATCTTCAGGTGTAGCATTGTCTGCAGGTTTTTCTTCGTCTTTTGCGCCGCCACAAGCAGCCAGTGCTAGCATTAAGATCAATGCGAATAAGGATAGGGTAAGTTTCTTCATTTCAGTATAATTCCTCACTTTTTAAAGTTTATTTTAAGAGTTAAAATACACACAAATTCGGCAATCTTTCATTTGTTGAATCGGAATTTCCATGTCATAAATTTCGCGTAATGACTCTGAGGTAATAATATCGTTCGTTACTCCGTCTTTGACGATTCTTCCGTTTTTCAACGCAACAATTCGGTCTGAATAGACAGAGGCAAAGTTGATGTCATGCAAGACGATGACCACAGTTTTGCCGAGATCATTGACAAGCTGACGCAAGATTTTCATGATTTGCACAGAGTGTTTCATGTCCAGGTTATTCAGTGGCTCATCGAGTAAAATATAATCGGTGTCTTGTGCAATCGTCATTGCAATAAAAGCCCGCTGACGCTGACCGCCAGATAATTCATCCAAATACGCTTCTTGCATGTCAGTCAGGCCCATATACTCCAACGCCTGATCCACCATCCGGTCATCTTCTTCCTGAAGACGGCCCTTACAGTGCGGGAAACGGCCGAATGAAACAAGTTCACGGATGGTAAGTTTGACATTCATGAAGTTGGATTGCTTTAAAATCGCGACGCGCTTAGCGAAGTCATTGGATTTCATATCTTTCACTTTGCTTTTATCGAGCAATACTTCGCCCGTGTCAGCATCCATTAATCGACTTACCATCGAGAGAAGAGTAGATTTACCAGCCCCGTTCGGTCCAATGAATGACGTGATTTTTCCACGATGAATATTTACACTGACCTTTTCGACGACTGCTTTTTTCCCATAAAACTTCGTTAACTCACGAACTTGGATCATGAAGATCGACTCTCCTTTAATAATAAGTAGATAAAGTAAATGCCACCGACAAAGTTAATGATCACACTGAGTGTGGTCGAGAAAGAAAATAGACGTTCAACGATCCATTGTCCACCAACTAATGCAATAACACTCATCAATGCAGCACCGGCAATCAACACCGAATGCTTAAACGTGTTGAAGAATTGGTAAGACAAGTTGGCTACGATCAATCCGAAGAATGTAATCGGACCTACAAGTGCCGTGGACACCGCAATCAGTACTGCCGATAAAATCAACATGATCTTGACGACCGACTGATACGGCACACCCAGATTGATTGCCGTATCCCGTCCCAATGATAAAACATCGAGTTCATTGATATAGCGCCAACCAATAAGAAGTGTGATAACCAATATCGCTAATGCCCACCAAACGAGATCCCCGTTGATATTGTTGAAACTCGCAAACATCTTATCTTGCACACGCAAAAATTCATTCGGATCAATCATCACTTGCAGGAATGTCGAAATACTTCCGAAGAATGTACCGACAATGATACCGACTAGCAATAAGAAATAGATCGGTCGGTTCCCTTTACCGAATAAGAAGTGATAGAGCAACAAAGCGAATATTATCATCGCACCGACCGACAGCATGAAGTTAAATTGCTGGTTGATCAGTACAAATGAAGTCGAACCGAAAAAGAAAATAAGAACGGTTTGCAGCAAGATATAGAGTGAATCCAATCCCATGATGCTTGGTGTTAAAATGCGGTTATGCGTGATCGTCTGGAAAATAACCGTGGAATATGCCACTGCCACACCTGTTAAAATCATCGCCACCACTTTGACCGCTCTTCTAGGAAGTGCATAGTCATAACTACCGTTCAAACCTTCAAATAGATACAAGCCGCAAAATACTAATGAAAATGCTAATAAAATTAGTAGCTTCGTTGAGTTACGCATAGGCTTTCCCCCTAAACAACAAGAACAGGAAGATTGCGCTTCCGATGACACCGACCATTAAACTGATCGAGATTTCATAAGGGAAGATAATAACCCTGCCTAGAATGTCACAGATAAGAAGGAAGATTGCGCCTAGCAATGCAGTATGCGGCAACGTCTTTTGTAGATGGTCTCCTTTAAAAATCGAGACAATGTTCGGAATGATTAACCCTAGGAAAGGAATCAGTCCCACTGTCAATACAACGGTTGTCGTAATTAACGCAACTAAGATCAACCCAATATTGACGATACTCTTATAAGCGAGTCCTAAGTTCTTGGAAAAGTCTTCCCCCATACCCGCCACTGTAAATCGATTCGCATATAAATATGTAATGATCAACACAGGTATACTAATATACAAAAGCTCATAACGGCCTTTCATGATCATGGAAAAATCTCCTTGAAGCCAAGCAGACATATTCTGGATCACGTTTGCTTTATATGCAAAAAATGTGGCGATGGAAGATAAAATATTTCCGAACATCAATCCAACAAGCGGAATGAAGATCGCGTCTTTAAATTTAATACGGTCGAGAATTTGCATAAACAAGAAAGTGCCAAGCAAGGCGAATGTGAACGAAACCGCCATTTTTTCTAATAATGTTGCGTTGGTAAATATCAACATAGATACCAAGATTCCCAGTTTAGTCGCATCCAACGTTCCTGCTGTGGTGGGAGATACAAATTTATTGCGGCTCAGTTGTTGCATAATCAAACCTGCAATACTCATCCCTGCGCCAGCGAGTAATATCGCGACTAATCGAGGAACTCGACTAATCAAGAATATTTCTGTTGCTTCTGAACGCCAGTCCAATAGGTCCGCTGGTGTGATTCGGCTTGCGCCGACAAACAGCGAAAGAAATGATAAAAGTATAACTGCTGTAATTAAGTAACGTTTCTTCATGAAGAACTCCGATATCGAATATTTGAGCATCTCTCACTTAAATGAAAATGATTATCATTCGCTCAAGAACAACATTACCGCGTTTAACATATGATGTCAATATCTAAATGAAAATCGTTATCAATACTTTTAAAATTCTACTCATTACAGAATCTGTTAACCTCTTATTCAATCTTATGAATTCATACGAAAAAGCCGTTTTCCGTATAACACGGAAAACGGCTTTTTCATTTACTGCTGATCCATTTCTTGGGCACTATCTATTATTTCTTTCGGGACTTTGATTTCATCAATCTCATTGATCTTTGTCATCGTACCTTTAATATTCTGTGTGACTTTAACTTGCTGACCTTGCTCATCCATTGTCATAGTCATATCCATGTCAAAGTCTTTTGTGAAGAATGTCTTTTTATCTATAGTGAATTGTAGGTCAACTTTTTCAACTTTCATATCTGTTTCTTCCAACATGGCTTCATCTGCTTCTGGTGGCATGTTCTTCTCTAACAATTCTTTCATGAGCTCACTAAACTTTTCACCGGAACCTACCAATGTCAGAACGTATTCATCGTCGGTCTCTTCAAATGTAAAATCTTCTGTGTAATCCTTATACATGGTGAAGTCCACTGGTGATTCAGTCACTCCCATCATTTGACCGGCAGCTTCTTTATACAATTCATCCGGTAATTTTATCCAACCGCCTGATTGTGGGTCTTTCATGAAGAAGCCTTCTTCTGTCATATATTGTTCTATTGCCATTTCTTCATCGCCTACTTGCATATTCATCGTTTGGCGCATAGCAAGTGGTTCAAGAATCATATCCATATCAATCGTCGAATGAATGTCTTGCTTCTCATCACCCATTTCCAACGTTTGCATAATTTCCATATCCGAATGCATACTTTGCTGCGTTTCAGCTGCTGCATTCGCTTTTTCCATTACTTCACCGGCTGTCAGTTCACTATTTACGACCACTTCTTCTTCATCTGTAATAGGATTTTTTTGAGGTTCAGCAGTTTGACCACAGGCACTTAAAACAACTGCTAGTGTTCCTGCTGTAAGAATTGTTGTCCATTTTTTCATACAGTCCATCACTCCTTATATATTGTTCCCGCTTAGTTGTACGATTGATTAAAGAAAAACCTTCAGATCCACACTGGCAATTGACAAACCCCATTTTTATAGAAGCATAAAAAAATTTGAATACTTCGAGTGAGTGTACCAAGTATTTTTCTTTGAATTCCATCAAGAGGTTTAGAATTTTGTAAATCGGGCAAACTAGAAGCATCCCACCCCCTTTCTCTTCTTATAAAGATAAAAGGATTTGGCTACATGCATTGTGCATGTAGCCCTTTTTTATTTAATCACTTCAGAATAAATTCTTGTAGACGTTCACATTCACTTTCGGGCATTTCCACAGTCATCAATGTGCCTTCTTCTTCGTAAGCTGTATCTTTGATCGAAGCATTTTCGTTGAGATGGGAAACGATTTCACCACGGTCGTATGGGATCATTAATTTACACGTGATATATTGCCTGAATAAGTTTTGTTGGATCAAAGTTAACAATTCAGGGATTCCTTTATTTTCGCCGGCGGACATCCAAATACTCTGATCTTTTATACGCGGATAGACGATTTCGGTCAAGTCCGATTTGTTATATATATTGATAGTAGGGATACTTTTCACACCAATATCTCCTAATGTTTCATTGGTAACATCCATCATATGACCATGTTCTTCGTCGGAAACATCCACAACATGCAACAGTAAGTCTGCATTCTTGGCTTCTTCTAATGTCGAACGAAATGCTTGGACAAGATGGTGAGGAAGTTTAGAAACGAACCCTACAGTATCTGTTAAAATAAATTCTTTTTTATCTTGTAGTTTGATTTTCCTTACGGCAGTTTCGAGCGTTGCGAATAGCATGTCTTTTTCACTAACTTCTTTGGATTCATCTACATCCGTATATTGTAGCAATCGATTCATCAACGTGGATTTCCCAGCGTTTGTGTAACCTACAATGGATACAACAGGTATACCGCTTCTGACACGCTGTTTTCGCTGTGTTTCACGTTGATCACTTACATGCTCAAGTTCTCTGCGAAGTTTAGCGATCTGATCTTCAATTTTCCGACGATCGAGCTCAAGCTTCGTTTCACCGGCTCCTTTATTCTGTAAGCCGCCTCCTGTTCCGCCACCTTGCCTGCTAAGTGAAGCTCGAAGTCCAACAAGTCTCGGCAATGTATATTGCAGTTGTGCTAATTCAACTTGCATCTGCGCCTCTCGATTGCGTGCCCGCCTTGCAAAAATATCCAATATAAGCATAGTACGGTCAATAATTTTACATTCTAGATCTCTCTCCAAGTTTCTCAACTGGGAAGGCGATAATTCATCATTGAAGATTAGTAAATTTGCTTCAGATTCCTCATATACATCACGGATTTCATCAATCTTACCTTTTCCAATATAAGTGGATGGATTTTTCCGTTCTAAATTTTGTGTCACTTCACCTAGAACTTCCACATTGATTGCTTCCGCCAAATTCTTTAGTTCTTCCATCGCATATTCAAAGTGCAAATCCTTCTGTTCATGTACGCCAACTATTATGGCTTTTTCAATTAACACATCCATGCTAGCATCCCCCCGACATCTTTATATATAGTTTACCCTTCGTTCTGTTGCCTAATCGCTCGATGTGAAATGAATCTCTGCCAACCGCTGTACTTTTTCTTGTTTTTCTATAAAGCGCAATATAACGTTCCCAATTCGAATATCATGTACATCGCCGACTTTCTGTGATAATAGTATTGCCCATTCGCCTACTTCTTGTAATGGGTCTTCCACATGGAAAATACATTCTGAAACTTTTTGTTGTTGATGGAATATCGTTCGTGCACCCGTCTTAGCGAGACGAGATTGTCGCTGCGCTTCCGATTCATCCCATTCGATGAAGAATGGATATGGCAATTCATTGGAGACGTCTTGTTCAATAAATAACATCTTCCAACGAACCAACTCACCATCTTCTGTTTTTCTTGATGCATTGATAATTTTTGTTGTGGTGAATCCTTTGTTATCGAGTTCATCTTTCCATTGTTCCATATCTTCGACAGAAAAGCATACATTCGCCCAGCCATCTCCATATTGCTGATCATGAAAATAGTGTGCAATAAGTGGAAGATCCGTTGCCGCTACTCTCGCTTTGTCTTCATCTTCTACTGTCAGCCATTCGATATATACATTGTCAGCATACAATAATGCATTGGCTGTTCCCCAGTTTTCATGCCGCCCGCCAGCTACTGCCTGATTACCTTTTGCACGTTGTTCCATGACAATGCTTTGTACAGTATCCTGAGTGAAATAGACAAGGTGGTCGAGTTTCATCATATGTATCCCTCCTAAATAGATGATTTCCTTCTATCATATCAAACCTGTCCTATCAATCGGGTATCCCTACCTTTCTTAGTATGACATCCACTACAGTCAAAACGCGCTTCAGTGTTTCCCGAAAGGTCAGAATAGTGTAGGATAAAAGAAGAGTTTCAGGAAGATATATGTCCTGATGAAAACGAATGCGGAGGGATTGTATGGTAATCGATTTATTAACATCTCATTCATCGGTTCGACGTTATAAAGATGAACCGATTTCAAGAGAAACCGTTATAGAACTAATTAAAGCAGGTCAACACGCCGCCAGTTCTCACTTCGTGCAAGCATGTACTGTGATGTATGTAACAGACACTGAAAAACGGGGTCAGTTGGCTGAACTATCTAAGAATCGTCGTCAATTCTATACAGCTGGCGCAGTATTAGTATTTTGTATGGACTATAACCGATTATCTCACGCTGCCCGTTTACACGGTCAGGAAATTGATTATACAGTAGCAGAGAATGTGCTAGTCGGTGCAATCGACGTCGCTCTGTTCTCGCAAAATGTTGTCATTGCAGCCGAATCAAAAGGCTACGGCATTTGCTATATCGGCGGTGTACGAAATGCGATGGAAGAAATTTCACAAGTACTGGAATTGCCAAAAGGCGTTGTGCCTCTATTTGGATTGTCCATCGGTGTTCCAAATGAATCCAATGAAGTCAAACCGCGTTTGCCTGTAGAAGCCGTACTACATGAAAACACATATAACGAAGAAAAGTATCATGATCTTTTGCCAGCATATGACGAAATCATGAAAGAATACTATGCAAGCCGTGACTCCAATCAACGTGATGCGATGTGGACAAAAGAAATGGCAGATTTCCTTGAGTCACCAAGAAGAACGGATCTCGAGGCATTCTTACAAAAGCAAGGATTCCTATTGAACTGAAGATAGACAGGAGTGTCAAACGATGTCAGTAGACGACGTGCTGGAACTACTCCAGCGACGCATGAAAGATGGAACATTCATCCGTGCTACAATTAGTGGGCCACGAATGAAATCCAATGATGTAAAGCGAATTAAATTAAAGCCGCTTGAACTAAAAGGTGAATTTTACATTCAATTTGAATATCAACATGAACGTGTTCTTAAGCATGATAATGTGGCACTTGAAAACGTGAAGCAACCTTTGCAGGATGCATTGCAAAACTTTAAGCAATTCCATATTGATTTATCAGATGAAACGATGCAGATCCAAATATCCAAGAAGATGAAAGTTTCGATTAAACGAATTTTCCTCAATACCGAAAAGACGGTCGACTATTCGCATAATCGTATTAAGAATCATGCTTTACATGAAGGAACCCCTTACCCATTTCTCATTCGTCTCGGCGTTCAAACACCTGAAGGTAAGGTTAAAAATCAAAAACATGATAAGTTCCGCCAGATTAATCGTTTCGTCGAACTGATTGATGACACGCTTTCCCACTTGCCGAAAGACCGTCCAATTCGCATACTGGATTTTGGTTCGGGGAAATCGTATTTGACGTTCGCACTGTATCATTACTTGCGAATTGAAAAAGGCCTCGACATTCGTGTAACGGGGTTAGATCTAAAAAAAGAAGTCATTGAAGAATGCCAGGAAATTGCACGTGATCTGCAATACGATCAGCTAGAATTTCTAGTAGGCGATATCAATGAATATGATGGAGATACCGCAGTCGATATGGTCGTCACGCTTCACGCATGTGATGTGGCAACGGATATGGCATTAGCGAAAGCAGTCAACTGGGGAGCTTCCGTCATCCTATCTGTCCCTTGCTGTCAGCATGAGCTGTTTTCACAAGTTCAAGCTCCTGCACTCGACATCATGTTGCAGCACGGTTTAGTGAAAGAACGTTTTGCTGCACTCGCAACGGACTCCATCCGTGCAGAGTTGCTGACATTGGTTGGCTACGAATCACAACTTGTGGAGTTCATCGATATGGAGCATACACCAAAGAACATTTTAATACGTGCCTACCGTACTACTAAACAACCAACACTGGAACAAATTGATCGTTATGCAGCATTTAGGAATATGTTGCAAGCGAAGCCTTTCCTTGAGAATGAACTGAAGCCTTTGCTCGATTTTCTACCAGCACATGGCGACCAGACCATATAATCACGAAAAAGATCGCCGCAGCGTCATATTTTGACACTGCGGCGATCTTTATATATATCTTAAGATTGTGGCAAATGCTCGATGATACTATCTACTGCTTGCTTAATATAGTGAGGTTTTGTCCCAAGATTTAAACGAATGAAGCCTTTCGAGTTTTCCCCAAACCACTCTCCGTAGTCAATTGCTAGCCTACACGTATCTTGAACGAATTCTTTTACACCGTCTGGCTGGATATGTGCACGCAAATCAATCCATAATAAGTAAGTTCCTTCCAACGGTGTAACGATTAACTTAGGGGCATGCTCTGCGAATTGTTCGACCGCATAGCGTTCATTTGATTTAACGACTTCTCGTAGTCCTTCAAGCCAGTCTGCACCATGATTATAAGCAGCTTCTGCGGCCGTCATACCTAGCATATTGACTTCGGTTTGATTAACTGTTTTCACAAACGTATCGAATTGCTCTAGCAACGCTTCATTTTCAATGATGATTTGTGATGTCAATAAGCCTGCCAAGTTGAATGTTTTCGAAGCAGCGGTTACTGTAACAACACGTTTAGAGAACCTTCCTCCAGCCACAATCGCAGATGGAATATGTGTATGATCGCCAAACGTCATATCGTGATGGATTTCATCCGATACCACCAAGACGTCATGCTTGTCACAGATTGATAAGAGTTTTTCCGCTTCCTCTGCTGTCCAGACACGGCCTACAGGATTATGCGGTGTACAATGAATAAATAATTTCACGTCATTATCAACTATTTGCTTTTCAAAGTCTTCAAAATCGATCGTGTAGACGCCCTCTGTATTAATGAGTTCACTGCTTATGAGCGTACGACCTGTATCTTTCACTGCGTTGGCAAATGGATAATAAACTGGGGACAGAATGATCACTGCTTCTTTTGGTTTCGTAAATGCATTAACGAACCAGTATAACGCAGTCACAACCCCTGTTGAAAAACGCATCCATTCCTCTTTCACTTCATAGCCATGGCGTTCACGTTCCCAATTAATAAACGCTTTATAATAAGATTCAGGCGCATATGTATAACCAAATACTCCGAAGTCCACTTTTTCTTTCATTGCCTCTATTACTTGCTCTGGTGCCTTAAACTCCATATCGGCTACCCAAGCCGCAAGTAAATTCGCATCACCAAATCGTTCCTCAAGTTTATCCCATTTCAGCGAGTTCGTACCCTTTCGATCAATTGCATAACGTTCTAAAAATTCTTCTTTATTCATGTAGAAACCTCCTCGGCTCATATTTTCATAGTAATCTTTCTATTCCGATTGTAACATATGTCCCCTTTTGCTTCCTCCGTTGTTGTTATGATTTATTTTGGGGTATACTAGAGTATTGAAGCGACATTTAGTTGGAGGTCATGAAAGTGAGAAAATGGAATACCGCAATAGTTTTACTAGCACTACTTTTCATTTGTTCCATTCAGTCTGTCAGCGCACAAACGACAGATGTAAAATATATAGACGTCCCCAATGATCACTGGGCAAAAAATGAAATCATGCAGCTGGATGAAATGAAAATCATCACGGGCAATTTCGATATGCAGTTCCATCCCGAAACTCCACTAACAAAGGGGCAAGCTGCTGTTTCTTTATCTAAAATCTTCGGATCGAAATTCATTGATAAGTCTTACGGTTTTTCAGATATTGTATGGGGATCAGATAAAGGACGTTTTGCCTTGACCGCTGTCGAGAATGGATGGATCCAACCAAGCAAACAGGGAGTTTTCGGCTTTGATGAACCATTGACGAAGACAGAGCTATGGGACGCATTGATTACGGCTTTTGACATGGAAGAGGACCTCGGTAAAGTGTTATCGACTAGCTGGCCTTCCAGTTCGGATAGAGCTACATTAAAAAACATTCCTGTCTATACGTTTCCTCAAGTGGAGGAGTTTCTTCATTACGGCGACTCGATCGTATCAAGGGCATACTTTTCAAAAACATTGCACAGGATATTAGTGGAAACCAATCGTATTAAACAACCGAAACAATTTACACTCTCCAATCCGGAAGAGTCCATTCACTATAGTAAAAGTGTGCCTGAGACTAATTTAGGAAGTGTACCGTTTAGTACTCATCCCCTTTATTTGCGCTCTGAGGAAGCATTTGAATATAAAGACTTTACACAAACCAATTATGGAATTTCACGCGATAGTGCTTATACATATGCTGTCGGAAAAGAAGGCGCTGAAATCAAATTGACTGTTCGAGAATTGCCTAACAAAGATGTATTTGTATTTTCAGAACTAACTAACCCTACTGACAGGTCTATAACGGTAGAAGTACTTCAAAAAGAACAAGATATCGCACAGTTTGATCTATACCGCTATGATCGTTATCCACTCATGCGTGAGAATATAGATTTGGCGGATGCGGATATGACCACTTATCCGACAGGCTTACTGCGCTTCATCAAGACGGACGGCACTGTAGAAGAACGGATGATTGGACAGGCCTACCAATCCAAACAATTATCCCTTCGTTACGATAATGCTGAACAAAGTGTCTCTCGTGAACTTATTGGAGAACAAGAGAATTTCTCCTATACGTTAGCCGGAAAAACGCTATTATCTTCCTATAAACTACATGCTAATACAGGAGAAATAGTGGACCACTGGTATGTAGATTCCGATGAGCAATTGTTTAATTCAAAAGACGACCTATTCAAGTGGATGAGAGAAACAAGTCAGAATCACAAGAAGCGCAATAAGTGGTACACAGCTGAAGGCTCGTATAATAAATTGGCTGACTCGACAGAACCAATGCCCGTTACAGGTCAAAACTACGGTCGTAATTTATTGATGCTAAAAGAAGATCGCGCATTGACGCTTTATCATGAAAATAAAGGACGTTACTATGAGAATCTGGTCTATAATTCCTTCGTCAATTTGAAAAACTTCAAACAGGATAAAGACTACTGGGAAACAGAAGTAACAAGTACGTATCTAAAAAACTTATATGATATTCACGCACCATTTATTGATACGCGTTTCAATGAACAAATCGCTTTATTCTATTATAATATCGGTGATGAGTTCGGAATTCCTTCTGCGAATGAACCACTGCGAGATTATGCGGACCTTCTCGTTTCCCAGCAACGAAAAGGCAATATTAATCGAGTAGCCAGTGATGCATACTATATTGCAGACTACTTCCCAATAAAACAGAAAGTCACTACCCATACATCCATGAATCATGCACTTGGTGGTATGAATATTTTGCTCATGTCTTACCAAGAGTTTGGAGATTCGCGATATCTTCAAACCGCACGCAATATCCAGAGAGCCATTGTCTATCAAAAAGATAAATGGATTCGCGATAATGGAGATATATGGTATAAGGTTTCACCGGAATCTAATTTTGAAGGTGATGATTATAAACATTTGACGCTAGAAGACCTAATCGACTCCTATCAACTTTGGCAACAAATCGATTCAAGCTACTTGCCTACGTTAAAGCAACTCATTATTTCTAAGGCCACTTTCTTATCGAATGAAAAACTTGGCTATACGACGAAGATTAAAAAAGGACTTAAAGAAATTGGGCTATACGAGTATTTGCCTGATGGCGACGAAGTGACGGACGCGTTATAAATTATATTGACAGAGAAAAAAGAGCTATCCATTGCGTATTGCGCAATGTTAGCTCTTTTTTTCACATTTCTTCTTTGAGTAATTCCAATGTGTCATCGTATTCTCTTTCAATAACAGTATCGCGTTTATACGTTGCCTTACTTACTAATACCGCAACAATAAGGCAAAGCGCAAATCCAGGAACAATCTCATACAATGCATCGTGCAAGACATCGATACTTCCCCAAATACCTACCGTTACAGCACCAATAATCATACCGAACAATGCCCCTTTAGCCGTTAGCTTTCTCCAGTATAATGATAAGAGAATAATAGGACCAAATGCTCCGCCGAAACCTGCCCAAGCGAATGAAACCAATTTCAATACGGATTCTTTATTCGGCCAAGCGAGTATCATTGCGATGATCGTCACGACCAGAACAGCCAAACGCCCTAAAAATACATAGTGACTATCTGTAGCGTTTGTTTTGAAAACCGCTTTATATAAGTCTTCAATCAAAGCAGACGATGTCACAATCAATTGCGACGATATCGTACTCATAATAGCTGCCAATACCGCTGCTAGCATAATACCTGCAATCAGCGGATGGAAAATAATCTGTCCGAGAACGATAAAGACCGTTTCTGGATCCGCCAAGTCCACGTTGTTTTGTTGAAAATACGCGATACCAATTAATGCAGTAGCAATCGCACCAAACAAACTCAGTATCATCCAACCAATACCAATCCGTCTTGCACTCTTCGTCTCTTTCACCGACTTGATCGCCATGAAACGGACGATGATATGCGGCTGCCCAAAATAACCTAGACCCCATGCGAGCGAAGAGATTATTGTGACAACACTGACACCTGACACCAGGTTAAACAGTGCGGGATCTACTTCACGTATACTCGCTGCCGTTTCAGAGAAGCCACCTGTAATAAAAATTCCGAACGCCGGAACTAAAATCAGTGCCAGAAACATAATCAAACCTTGTACAAAATCGGTATAACTAACTGCTAAGAATCCACCGAACAATGTATATGCCAGAACTACCACCGATACAATAATCAGACCCGTATGATACTCTAGCCCAAATGAGCTCTGGAAGAATTTCCCGCCCGCTACCATACCTGAAGATACGTAGAATGTGAAGAACACTAAAATAATAATGCCTGAAGCCACTCTCAATAAGCGGGATGTATCTTTTAACCTGTTATCCAAGAAACTCGGAATCGTGATGGAGTTATTTGAAACTTGCGTATATGCACGTAAACGTGGTGCAACATATAACCAGTTTAGATAGGCACCTAATGTCAAACCTATCGCAATCCACGCTTCACCCAGTCCACTCAAGTAAATAGCACCCGGCAATCCCATCAATAGCCAACCCGACATATCGGAAGCTCCGGCACTTAATGCGGTAACTGCTGGTCCGAGCGACCGTCCACCTAACATATAATCCGTTAGATTCGATGTGCGTTTGAATGCATACCAACCGATTAGCAGCATGGCTATCATATAGACGACAATAGAAACAAGTTGGTACATTTGCTCCGTCATATAATCATCTCCTTCCTTACTATCAATATACCTATACTACCTTATGGATAGTACACTTTGAACCTTTATTTGGTGATTCGTAGAATAGAACTATTTTTTCAGGCAGTATTCCCCGGGAAATTACACCATTTGACACAGCAACTTAAAGTAACTTACTTTGCATATTCTACGCATATATTGAAACCATTCTATCTATTGTAACGTATATAAAAAAAGGGGGAGATCGAATGTTACACACGACAACTAACATGTTGCAAGGCCGCACAATTGAAATGTATCACGGAATTGTATCAGGGGAAACAATCATGGGGGCAAATATCGTTCGGGATATTTTTGCATCTGTCACCGATATTGTAGGTGGACGCAGTGCTGCTTATGAAAGCAAATTAACCGAAGCACGACAAACAGCAATTGATGAAATGTCTCATAAAGCAAGTGCTATGGGGGCGAACGCTGTCATTGGAGTCGACTTAGATTTCGAAATGGTACGTGAAGGCATGATGATGTGTATCGCAACCGGTACAGCTGTTACGTATCGGGATGGAGAGTAATCATTTATACAAAAAGAGAGGGGTTCCCCCCTCTCTTTTTGTATTACGTTAATATTTCTGCCACACGTCCAACTTGTCCGTCTTCAAGTCGCACTTTAATCCCATGTGGATGGAAGCTAGAATTAGTCAATAAATCTTTGACAACACCTTCTGTTTTCACGCCACTTCGCTGATCTTTCTTTAAAATAACCGCTACCCGTAACCCAGGTTTTACATCTGACCGATTTTGTCCATTCATATATTCATCTCTCCTCTTTTTATTCAGTGTACCATATTCATGAACTCTTTCTCTTCTAGTACATCGGATGAACGAAGACAGGATGCATGGTACAATAAAGACTATCAAACTAGGAGGTGTATTCATGCGATTAACAGTATACCTGGCTGGAGAAATTCATACATCTTGGCGAGAAGAAGTCAAACAACAAGCAAAAGATCTACAATTACCTGTAGACTTTGTCGGACCCATGGAAGACCATGATCGCTCGGACAACATTGGAGAAGAGATTCTAGGACAACAACCGGATAAAATTTTTAAAGATGCTGCAGCTTCAAGCCTTAACAACTTACGAACGGAAATCTTAATGAAAAAATCAGATATTGTCATTGCGTTATTTGGTGAACAGTACAAACAATGGAATACTGCAATGGATGCCAGCGCAGCAGTCGCTTTCGGCAAGCCACTCATTCTGATTCGTCAGGAAAACCATCACCACCCACTAAAAGAACTATCCCGTAAAGCACATGTTACGGTGGAATCGGTAGATCAAGCAGTTTTAGCATTAAAATATATTTTCGAGTAAATATTTAATTACTTGCTAGAAGACAAGCCTATCAAATTATGGGCTTGTCTTTCTCAATTCCACTAATGACCATAATCTTTACTTGAAACACACTTTATTTTGACTACTATTTTCACGCACTCAATTCACCCTACCACGTGTCAAAACATTATTTTTCAACTGAAAATTCTATCTGTAATTAATAGGTGTAAATGATAGAATAGGAATACACAAGGAAGTCGGGAGGGGCAATCGGATGGCGCATAAAAAAGGTATTCGTCAACAATACATAAAAGTATTTATCGCTTCCATAGTGATTGCGATTATCGGGATGGCTAGCATGTATTTCTATGCTAGTAGCTCATGGGATGAACTAGAAAATAAACAGCAAGCCTCAATAGAAAAGTCGGTATTAATTGAAAACATATCCGATTCAATCCAAGATCTATTCTTTCGGGTTCGTGGTTACTATGCTTTTCAAATTGAGGAAGAACTAAATTTTGCCTATCAATCAATTGAAGACATTCATTCTTATTCTAGTGAGTTTAAATCTTTTCAATTAACAGCAGAAGAACAGCGAATCATTGACGAAATCGATAATTTCTTGATGGAATATGAAAATGTTACTCTTCCAAAAGCTATTCAATATGTCAAAAAGGACGATTATGCTGGTTTACAAGACTTAGCAAAGAGTGGTACGAACTTAGCCGTTAATAGATTCATTCAATATGCTAACGAATACGAAGATTCTTTAAAAAATAAGATGGAAATTGCATATAATAATACGATGCAAAAAACAAAAACATTCTTTTTGATCATCACATTATTCGGCATCATCTTCTTATTTATTCCAATCTATATGTTTTGGAGCGTCGTCAACCGAGTAGTCAAGCCAGTAGAAGATATCACGCGCGCAGCAGACCAGTATGAAACAGAAGGTACTGTCCTATTCCAACCTATTCAGACAGAAAATGAAATCGGCGCACTCTCGCAATCCATTCATAAAATGATGGAACATATACAAATGAATGAGCAGGAGCTTCTTTCACAAAATGAAGAGTTGATTACACAGCAAGATGAGTTATTCAATCGCCAAACGAAGATGGAATTCGCCTTATCAGAAGCTCGATTTTCCCGTGTCCGTTTAGAACGATACAACGGTTTGAGTCATATCTTATCGTTCTCGTTGGATAAGCAAGAAGTATGCGACCAAACTTCTTGCTATTTAAATCAAATCTACCAATCCGACTTAAGTTTTCTTTGGTTTCCTAAAAGTGAAATTCATACGTTAAAGGGGATTTCAGAAGAGTTTTTCAATAAAATTAAACAAGAACGAATAGAATATATAAAAATCCGACTTGAAACAGAGCCCTATTTCATTATCAAAAGAGAAGCGGAATATGAAAAAGGAATAGCTGACAATATTACATATGTCTATGACTTTGTTACAGGTATCTACAATGTTGCTAATGAATTAAGTGTCGTGTCTATCCTTTCGCGTATCGGTAAGCCATTTACAGAAGACGACCAACAAGATTTATACGGTTTGCTTAAACGAATTGCAATTGCAGTGGATCGGATTGAACAATATGAACTCATTATTCATGAACGTCAGTTGAATCAGAATATCTTGGATAACATCAATGAAGGCATTCGTTTCGTTTCAAATACAAGTGAGAATGATAAGTATAATAAAGCCTTATTCAATTTACTTGGAATGGAACCTGAAACAGAACATAGGGCTTGGCCACGAGAAGAATGGACGGAGTATTTCCTGAAACAAATTGATGACCCTGTTCAATATAAAGCATTTTTTGATGACGCCATCAGGTCTGAATCCACGGAATTTATAACTAATAAATACATACTTTCATTACCTTCTGAAAAGTCCCGGGTCATGAATGTATACAGTGTGCCGATTATTATTCAAGAAGAAAAAGTCGGTACGATCTTCGTACATCGGGATATAACTCACGAACACGAAGTCAATAAAATGAAAACGGAATTGGTGTCGACTGTCAGTCATGAATTGCGAACACCTTTATCGAGCATTCTCGGATTCTCTGAGCTTTTACTAAATAAAGATATGGATGATCAACGTAAAAAAAGGTATCTTGAAACTATCCACAGCGAAGCTAACCGATTAACTACGCTCATCAATGACTTCTTAGATTTGCAACGGATGGAATCAGGGCGTCAATCCTATAAGATAGAAGATATATCCATCACTAAAGTAGCTGAAATGGCGGTAGACTATTTACTGATTCAATCACCAGATCATACTATAAAGATGCAGGATCTCACATATTCATCAATGGTCAGAGCGGACTATGATCGTATTTTACAAGTATTCATGAATTTAATTGGCAATGCCATTAAGTTTTCACCCGACGGCGGAAATGTGAATATTACTCTGTTAAATCAACAGGACACAGTTGTCGTTTCTATAGCGGATGAAGGGATTGGCATTCCATCCGATACGATTAAACATCTATTTGAGAAATTCTATAGATTTGATAATAGTTACAGTAGAAAAATTGGCGGTACAGGTCTCGGTCTATCTATTTGTAAGGAGATTATTCAAGATCATCATGGACGAATTTGGGTAAGTTCTGAGGAAAATGTAGGGACGACAATTTTCTTCTCTCTTCCTTTGAAACAGCAGCTGCCAAATGAAAAAATTGACTACGACAAACCTTTGGTGGTTATAGTAGAAGATGATGTGAATATTTCATTGTTACTGGGAGAAGAACTAGCAAGCAATGGATTTTCAATAATTCATCATTCCAAAGTGGGCGAAGCATTTGTATGTATAGAAGTAATGCAACCAGCCGCAGTCGTTGTCGATCTAAAATTAGAAGAAGGTGAAATGGTTGGGATTTAATTAGCCAAATGAAAGAACATACTAAAACTAAGTCGATCCCAATTATTATATCCTCTTCATTGGAAAAAGAACCTTTATTGATGGAAGAATTTCATATCAGTGAATATTTGACGAAACCTTATCCTCTCAGCGATTTATCCTCTATTATTATAGAGACTATAGAACGATCTGATGGACTGATTTTTTATCCAGAGAATAACTAAAAGAACGTCTTTTCCTTTACGGAAAGGACGTTCTTCTATTTTGTATACTGTAATTAAAATAGTGATTTAACTAATTCAGCCAGTTCATTCGGGCTAAATGGTTTAGGTACGAAGTAAGAGGCCCCTTTGGCTAAAGCAGCGTCTTGATCTGCTTGCTGTGCTTTTGCTGTGAGCATAATAATAGGCGTTGATAGCTTTAGCGGTTGTAGATGCTCTAATAATTCTAAACCTGTCATACGTGGCATCATATAATCCAAAAGAATGGCGTCATATGGATGGCTTTGGATTTTACTTAATGCTTCTACCCCATCCACTGCTTCTTCTACTTGAAACCCTTCAAATTCCAACGTGTCCGTGAGCAACATGCGCAAAATATCTTCATCGTCTACAACTAAGACCTTTTTTCCTATATGCGTCAAAGTGGCCACCTCCTTCTATTCTCTTTTATCAAATAAACGATTTGCTAATTTATCAATTCTTCCAAGGACTTCCGACGGTTTAAATGGTTTTATTATATAGTCATCTGCTCCAAGCCAAAGTGCTGCCTTAATATCATTCGCACTTTTTCTAGCCGTCATCATGGAGACTGTGACGTTTGTTTTGGAATGGTCACTCTTTAACTGACTCAATACTTCTAGACCGTCCATTTTTGGCATCACACCATCAAGTAATACGATGAAATAGGCATCGGGACTATACCAGTCTTCTTCTAGAAATGAAGGGCCGTCAGCATATGTCTTTACTGTAATATCAATGTACGAAGACTTTAACTCCAGCAAAGTTTGCTCAAGGATTTGTCTGATGAATGAATCATCATCAACGATAATAACGATTAACTTTCGTTTTACTACCCGTTTTCTCTGATCGTAAATCACTGTTTGGTTTCGCCCTGAACGCTTGGCTTCATAAAGAGCTTGATCTGCAGCGGATATCATGTTGGCAGTATTTCCTTCGTACGTCGCACTGCCCGCCGAGAAAGTTACTTGGAATGTCTCTTCATCAGATGTGAATATCGTATCATTGAATTTGGCTCGAATTCTCTCAACGGCATGCACGGTATCTTCAGCATTACTATTATCAAATAATAAAGCAAACTCTTCTCCGCCATATCGGCATACATAATCGCCTTCACGTTTTTCTTCTTTGATGATTTCGCCAAATTTTCGTAGAACTTCATCGCCTGCTGGGTGTCCATACAGGTCATTTACTTGTTTAAAGTGATCCAAATCGATAATGACAAGAGAGAAAATCACTTCAGATTGATCGGCTTTTTTGGCCAATGTATTGATGGTCTCGTCGAAGTAGCGTCGATTTCCAACACCTGTCAAACTATCTGTAATCATACTGCTACTGACCGCATGCTGACGCAATTGACGATTGAACAAATAAGGGAAAAAGATATCCATATCAAAAGGTTTAGATAGCAAATCCATAGCCCCTCTACGATACGTTTCAATTAGAATGTCTTTCGTTACTTCTTCACTCGAGATAGCCAAAGTCGTATTTTTTTGCCGCGCAGGTTCTGCAATTTGATCCAATACTTCAAAGCCTGTCATATCAGGCAACTTTGCATCTATGATTACAATACTTGGTCTCATAGAGTAAAATTGTTCAATTCCACGCTTTCCATTCAATGAAATAATTACTTGAGCTCCAAGCTTCTCGAGCAACTCTTTTAAATAGGATACGAACTCCAAGTCTTGATCAATGATTAAAATAAACGTTTCTTGATCAAGACGGTTAACGTAGCGATCAGGCAATTGAAATTCTTCTTTTTTCACAGCAATAGTATCATCAAAATGCGAACGAATACGATTCTTTAAATTTTCTAATGAAGATACGGGTATTTTCTGATCGTTAGAAGACGTCAGAATCTCTAATTGTGACGCACAAAAGAGAGACAACTGTTGCAATCCGATTGTCCCGGATGTTCCCTTCAATTTATGAAGAAAATAATACAACTCCCTTTCCGTTAAACTACCACGCGCTTTCCACTCTTCAAAGATATTCTCTGTACGTTGTGCAAGCATATTCTGATATTTTTTTTGACTCACTGTTTTCCTCTCCGTTCAGCGGAAGCATTCCCATTTCGTTCTATACTTCTGATTCCCCGGTATTCTATATCTATAAAAAAAGAGCTGGTAATATAGAATTTCCTATTACCAGCCCTAACGCATATTTACTCTAGACCCATTTCTTCTTTTACTACTTGTGAAATCCGATCTGCATAGTCTGCACATTGTGCTTCTGTTTCAGATTCGACCATTACACGAACGAGGGGCTCTGTCCCTGAAGGACGTACAAGTACTCTTCCCTGTCCGTTCATCTCTTTCTCTACTTCGTTAATAACCCCGACAATACGCATATTATCCATGACCGCATATTTATCCATTACACGAATATTAATAAGTTTCTGTGGATACACTTTCATTTCGCTAGCTAATTCAGATAATTTTTTACCTGTTTGCTGCATGATGTTCACAAGTTGCAATGCCGTCAGTAAGCCATCGCCCGTTGTATTATAATCCATAAAGATAATATGGCCTGATTGCTCACCACCAAGATTATAATGATTTTTACGCATTTCTTCTACGACATACCGATCACCTACAGCTGTTTGAACACTCTTCATGCCAAATTCCTCTAGAGCTTTATAGAAACCTAGGTTGCTCATCACAGTAGAGACGATAGTGTCTGATTTTAATCTGCCTTTGCTATGTAAATATCGAGCTACAATAAACATAATTTGGTCGCCATCGACAATGTTTCCTTTTTCATCTACTGCGATAAGACGATCTCCATCGCCATCAAATGCTAAACCGATATCTGCACTCTTTTCTACTACGAGTGCTGCAAGTGCTTCAGGGTGTGTGGAGCCAACGCCATCATTAATATTCAAACCATTTGGAGAAGCACCCATTGTAGTCAAGTCTGCATCCAAGTCTGCAAATACATGAGTTGCCAAGACTGATGTCGCACCATGTGCACAATCAAGTGCCACATGAATATTCTCGAAATCGTCATCGACAATTTGTTTCAGATATTGAATATACTTTTGACCGCCTTCAAAGTATTCCGTTATGGTTCCAACATTTCCACCAACAGGACGAGGCAATGTATCTTCTTCTGCATTTAATAGTTGTTCGAATTCTTCTTCCTGTGCGTCAGTTAATTTAAAGCCGGTTTCTCCAAAGAACTTAATTCCATTATCTTCAACTGGATTATGTGATGCTGAAATCATAACACCTGCTTGTGCGTTCATGACACGTGTTAAATAGGCTACGCCTGGTGTACTAATTACGCCTAATTTCATAACTTCCACACCAACAGATAATAAGCCTGCTATTAAAGCATTTTCAAGCATTAAACCAGAAATTCGTGTATCTCTTCCTACTAGCACTTCGGCTTTCTCTTCCACATCTTTAGTAAATAAATATCCACCGATCCTGCCTAATTTAAATGCCAATTCAGGTGTTAGTTCCTCGTTGGCTATACCTCTGACGCCATCTGTTCCAAAATACTGTGTCATGTTGTATTCTTCCTTTCGATCTTATCTTAGATCACGTTTGGTACGAGCTTTATGATTCTTTCTTATCATCCGTCTTTTTCGATATGTCGGAAGTATCACCTGAAACTTTCACCTGAATTTTTAATTTAGCAGGTGTCACTTTAGTAATCCCTTCAGGATTTTTTATATCCACTTCCACTTTTCCGGACTTATTTATTTTATCTATATCCAGTTCCACTGGGATTTCTTTAATTGCGTCCACTATACTTTTTGGACCGTATACACGAATGGATTGAACATCAGGTACTGCACTTTCAATAGTTATTCCATCTGGAGATTGTCCCTTTTGTTGCAATTTCAATGGAATTTCACGACTATATTCTTGGATATCTACTTTCACCGTGACTTCTTCCGGATCCAATTCAACGGATAGCTTATTCAAGTCGCGATCCAATACGCGAACGCGTGATTTTTGCTCAAAAGACTTATTTAGGCTACCGTCATTGGTAATAGAAACTTTTACGAAACTAATCGCATCCACAACACTTTTCGCACCTGTAACATTAATCGAAGAGGGGTGGACACCCATGCTTTTCACTTCATATCCTTCTGCTAACAATCTAGTATTCATCTCAGGATCGACACGAAATGACTGGGTTACCTTCTCCTCAATATTAATATTAACTGTTGAAGGATCAAGTCGAACATCCAGTTTATCTGACAAATTTTCCGCTTGTATACGTACGGTATGTTCACCGAGTGTCAAGTTTTGTAAATCTAATTTCAATGTAAAATCTTTTAACAGTTTAGTAGTCTGTACAATTTGGGCCGGTCCTTCAATCGTCATATTGACCATGTCAGGTACTCCTGTTACTACTAAATTTTCCGTATCGTAATAAACTTCCACCGGTACGTCTTGCAAGAGATCGAACACATCGCCTATTGTATTACGACTTGATTGATCCTCCGCTTTTACTGATAAAAACAGCATAATCGCCAAAAATAGAGCAGTTAGTCGAAGAAACCAGGGGCTATCCATAAATTTATCCATTTTTTCTCTTCCCCCACTTCCATAGAGAAGTATCTGTTTGTCCTGTTGTGTTACCGAACCAGGAAATACGTAATAGCTTTTCGAATTCCTCAATATCCAATTTCCGATTGATTTCTCCATCTGCAGCCAGACTTATGGCACCCGTTTCTTCTGACACAATGATGGTTACTGAATCAGTCACCTCACTGATTCCAAGCGCCGCACGGTGTCGTGTACCGAGCTCTTTGGAAATAAACGGACTTTCCGACAATGGTAAATAACAACCTGCGGCAGCAATACGGTTCTTCGTCACAATAACCGCACCGTCATGCAATGGTGTGTTTGGAATGAAAATATTGATAAGAAGTTCGGAAGTAATATGTGAATTCATAGGGGTACCTGTTTCGATATATTCACTAAGACCTGTTTCCTTCTCAATTGTAATTAGCGCACCAATACGCCGCTTCGCCATATAGCTAACGGATTTGACGAATGCTTCAATCAAGCGGTCACGTTCTTCTTCCTCCTGCATAGCAGTACGTGCAAAGAGTTTGCCCCGTCCCAATTGCTCTAATGCTCTGCGAAGTTCAGGCTGGAATATAATGATCGCAGCCAAAAAACCAAATCGAAGTACTTCTTCCATCATCCATTGAAGCGTCTTCAAACCGAACCATTCTGTAATATAGCGACCGATTAGAATCACAAATATACCTTTTAGTAATTGAACAGCCTTTGTTCCTTTAATGATGGTAATTAATTTATAGAGTACGAACCAAACAAGAAGCACATCCACAATATTTTTCAGTATTTCTATTGGTGCTAACGTTGTTGCTTGCTCCAAACCCGGCATGTGCTTCCCCTACCTTTTAAGAAAGTTCTTATAGATTTAGTATAACATAATTCCCAACTAACATGCCCAACTAAAAGGTCATGTACATCCGAATGAAAATCAAAAAAGTGATGCGGAAGCCCTTAAGCCGCATCACTTTGAAAAGCTATTTTCTCATTCATTTTCAAGCTTTTGTTCCTTCGATGCAGGGATAATTTCTTTTGCCAAAGACTTCATCTTATACCACAGCCAATCAAAGATCTCATCAATTTCTTCACTGGATCCCGTAATAACGGCCGTTGAAGCCATATACTTAGAACCTCTAATAACCGTGACATCACCATCAACTTCTCCTTCAATCCGAAGGTCTCCGTTCTTCACCACAAGATCACCAACAACCGTTTCTCCTGCTGGCACCACAACCGTTTCCCCCTCTACAACCAAATTAGGCTGTTTTGTAAATGAAAACTGCTGTTCATTTTCAAAACTTGAGAAGAAAGATGCACTCATAAGCAATAAAAACATTGCAGCCGCCACCATAAATGGATGCTGACGAAACCATTTACTCGGACCTTTCTTGATTGTCCGTCTCGGCAATCTTGCAGTTACACCATTGACAAAGCCAGGAGGTGCTTCCACTACATCCACACCCTTAAATAAAGTAACGGTCTGCTCTAGTTCCTCAAATGTTTCTCTGCACTCTTCACATGACTTCAAATGTTCGTTCATAACTAGTTCTTCCTCATTGGTGATTTCACCATCTAAAAACGCATGCATATAATGGACAACATGTTTAGGACATTTTTCCATAAATCTAACCTCCTACATACTCCCCATTTGTTGCCGAAGTGCTTCTCGTCCTCGATGTACTCGTGTTTTTACTGTGCCGAGTGGCATCTCCAAAATGTCAGCAATTTCCTGCAACTGTAGGTCTTCCATATATCGTAAAATAATAATCGTGCGGTATTTATCGGGCAGCCTGTTTACTTCATATTGAATACGATCCTTCATTTCCATCTTTTCTACTTCTTCTTCCGGTAATTGTTGCACCGCTGCAATTTGTGAATACATATCCAAGCCTTCCGTCCCTGGAATTGTAGCATCCAAGTAGTGATCAGGTTTTTTCTTACGAATGCGGTCTATACACAAATTGGTCGCAATACGGTACAGCCAAGTAGAAAATTTTCTCTTTTGATCATAGGTTTCCAAGTTTACATAAGCACGCACAAAGGCTTCTTGCGCAATATCTTCTGCCTCTGCTGCATTGTTCAACATTCGGTAGCACACTTGATATAGCCGGTGCTGAAAATGGATTACGATTTCCTCAAAAGCTTCCTGATTGCCATGTAAAACTTCTTTTACTCGTTTGTTAATTAACTCGTCCAATAGGCTTCACTCTCCGCTCTTATGCGGCTGTCCCTCTATATACGTTAGAAACATCATTTGGTTTCACTTTTTTCATTTATTACGTTCATCTCTACTTTATCATTATTCTGGCTATCAGTGATAGTCATTTCTTAAATTGAAAAAAGTGATTAAAACCCGTAGGCTTTAACCACTTCAACAAATTACAATAGTTTTTCACCAAATAACGAACCCATCAAGCCGACTGCTACGTCAGCCGTCTTATTGTACTCGTCAAGTACAGGGTTCACCTCAACAAATTCCGCGGATGTAATGACATGTGCATCTTCAAGTAATTCCATAGCCAAATGACTTTCACGGTATGTGATTCCACCTGGCACCGGTGTTCCTACTCCCGGTGTATATAACGGATCCAAACCGTCCAAGTCTAATGACAAATGAACACCATCTACTTGTCTTGATGCAAAATATTCAAGTGTTTGCTGTATGACCACTGACATTCCATAACGGTCGATTTCATGCATAGTAAATACTTTTACGCCTTTTTCTTTAATCATTTGGCGTTCACCAGGATCTACTGAGCGTGCTCCGATAATCACTACATTTTCAGGCTTGATTTTTGCTCCTTCACTATGCACATTCACCAATTGTTCATGGCCCAGCCCCATGCTGACCGCGAGCGGCATACCGTGGATATTTCCCGACGGAGATGTTTCGCTTGTATTCATATCTGCATGCGCATCGTACCAAATAACACCAAGGTTTTTATAGTGTTCTGCCAACCCTGCAAGTGTGCCTATTGCGATACTATGATCTCCACCAAGCACGAGTGGAAACTTCTTGTTTTTTACAATAGCCGAAACTGTCGCAGCAAGCTCTTCAGTCGCTTCAGTCACTTCTGTTAAGTTCTTCAACCCAACCTCATTACACGATAAATCACGAATGGGAGAAACAGAAATATTTCCTTCGTCCATTACGTGATGCCCTAATGCCTGCAGACGCTCTACCGCTCCTGCATATCGAATCGCACTGGGTCCCATATCCACTCCACGGCGGCTCTGACCAAGATCCACGGGTACTCCAATTATTGAAATGTTTAGTTCGCGCATAACCAATCCTCCCACCTGATCTTTATATTTTTGAGCAACACAGTATTTTCATATTCTTTTCGCATCTTCTAGTGACATGGGTCGACCGAAATAATAGCCTTGTCCTTCGCGGCATCCTAAGTTGTAGAGCATTTTGGCCTGCTCCTGTAATTCTATTCCTTCCGCCACTACGTTCAACCCCGCCGTATCAGCAAGTGTCACAATCGCTTTGACAATAGCCTGACTGTTTTCATTCTCCAATATATCCCGTACAAATGCCATATCAATTTTTAACGTATCAGCCGGGAGTTCTTTAATATAACTAAACGTACTATAACCTGTCCCAAAGTCGTCAATCGCAATCGTAATCCCTTCACTTCGAAGTCTTTGAATGGATTCTTTCATGCCTATCGTATCCATAAATGAGCTTTCTGTCAGTTCCAACTCTAGCATCTCAGGCGGTACGCGATATTCTTTAATAATATTCAAAACGGAGTCAACAAAGCCTTCTTCTTTCATTTGAACTGTTGAAACATTCACAGCAAAGCGGCATTCTCCACCAGCTGCCCGTTCTATTTGTGCGCGTTTACACACTTCCCGTAAAATCCATTCTCCAAGCGATACAATGATTTTCGTTTCCTCAGCGAGTGGAATGAACTTATTAGGCGGAATAACACCTAAATCGGGGTGTTTCCAACGCACAAGTGCTTCTACGCCAGTCAACTCACCGGTATCTAGTAATACTTTCGGCTGGTACTCAAGATAGAAATGTTGTTGTTGCACACTTTTACGTAATTCATTTTCCAACAAAATTCGCTCTAAAGACATCTTTGAAGTACCCGGCTCGTACATTTCAGTAGCCCCGCCACCATGTAACTTGACCTTCCCCAATGCCAATGTAGCTTTAGTGACCAAATCAGACGGCTGATTGGCGTGTTCGGGATACATAGAAATACCGCAACTAATGGACAATGTGTAGTTTTGTTTTCCAACTTGGATTGGTTGTTCTAAAAACGTACGAATATCTTCCGCATGATTATAAAACTCTTCTTCATCTTTCAAACCGGATATGATGAATGCGAATTCATCTCCCGCAATACGGGCTAATAGGCTTTCAGGACCTGTTCTTTTTTTCAGCCGTTCTCCAACCATCGCCAATAAATAATCCCCTGCTTCATGCCCTAGTAAATCGTTAGCATAGCGCAGACGATCAATATTTATATGAACGAGGGCAAATACTTGCTTGCGGGTACGTGCTCTTTCAAATGCCAGTGCCATCTGTTCTCTAAACGAATTTCGGTTCATTAAGGAAGTTAGTTGGTCATTGTAGACAAGATATTTGATTTTTTCGTCTGATTTCACACGTTCGGTGACATCTCGCATGACAACCAATAATTTATCTTCATATTCAACTGATTCTTTCACTTCATTAATTTTCGCTTCCATAACATGCAACCCTTTTTTACTATCTAAAAAAGAGTACTCTATATTAAATGCTTGGCGTTGATATCCTCCAAATTGCATAATTTTCTTTTGTACCTGTTGGCGATTTTTCTTAGAAATATAGGAAAAGAATGAATTGGAATATAGTTCATCCACTGAATGTCCAAGAAGCTTCTGAAATGATGGAGAGACATAGTAAAGTTTCCCCTGCCGATCAATAATCGCAATATAGTCAGATGCATTGTCTGTAATAATTTCATAAAGATCTGCATTTTTTCGTATTTCTAGTTCCATTTTCTTTCTCTCGGTAATATCATAGCGGATTGAAATATATTGATAAGGTTTTCCTTTATCATTTAAAAATGCGACGATTGTGGTGTCTACCCAATACGTTGAACCATCCTTCGCACGATTACATATATCGCCACGCCAAGTATTGCCCATCCCAATCGTTGACCACATCTCTTTAAAGAACGCTGCGTCATGGTGACCTGAGTTTACAATACGTTGATTAGCACCAATTAATTCTTTTCTTGAGTATTTTGAAAGTCTTTCGAAGTGTTCGTTTGCATATTGGATCGTTCCTTTTGAGTCGGTGATTGCGACGATAGCTGCTTGTTCTAGTGTATAAGAAATATCACTAAGAACCTTTTGTAATTCCTTTTCACTACTAGACTCAACAAATACATCCATACCGTTTAAAAATTCTTGCATTGCTATATCACAATCCCTATATCTAGTTATTTTTCATTAATCATACAAGATAAACTACCTATATGTGTTACAAATTATTATACATGATAATTCCAATTATTCTATATGATTGAGTGTTTGTACAACAAAAAAACCCTTCATTATTTTAAAATAATAAGGATTTAACATATTAACTATTGAATTGTAAGTACGTCAGTAAAATGGCTGGGGTAGCTGGATTCGAACCAACGAGTGACGGAGTCAAAGTCCGTTGCCTTACCGCTTGGCTATACCCCAATGTATAGCTAGTTATACTTTCTACAGGTAAAATAAACATGGTGGTGGGGGACGGATTCGAACCGCCGAACCCGGAGGGAGCGGATTTACAGTCCGCCGCGTTTAGCCACTTCGCTACCCCACCGTGTTAAAATCGTGCTAAGCTTTGCTTTTAAAAAGTAAATGGTGACCCCTACGGGATTCGAACCCGTGATACCGCCGTGAAAGGGCGGTGTCTTAACCGCTTGACCAAGGGGCCATGAAAGTGTTCATGGAGCTTCCAGCCGGGCTCGAACCGGCGACCTCTTCCTTACCATGGAAGCACTCTACCTGCTGAGCTATGGAAGCATAAAAAAATGACTCCGCAGGTAAGACTCGAACTTACGACCGATCGGTTAACAGCCGATTGCTCTACCACTGAGCTACTGCGGAATAATAATATGTTTCGTACGCTTGACGACAAAAACCATTATAGCATGCTTGCTGACTCTTTGCAACAGATACTTTTTATATCACTCAAGCTTTTTTAATTATAGTGGGCTTAGTCATAGACGTCAAGGGTTTTTCATATAATAGTTTAGACTTCACATAATTAAGGAGAATGGCATGATAAAAAAACTTCTCTTCCTTTTTGTATTGACTGCACTATTCTTGGCTTTTATTCCTCAATTGACCAAGCCTTCTTCAACCTTGAAGGCAGTTTTCCGATTGACTGAACAACCCGCAGTGATAGTGAAAGGTACACAAGGTTCAGCATTGACCATTAATATTTCATTTGGTGAGAAAGAAGTGGAAGAACTTCTTGGAAAATTATCGCAGCCCTATCCTTTATTGTTTATTGATAGTGACTGGGCTTCACGCTTCCCTCATATTACAGAACAGATTAAACAGCGATCTATGCCTGTCGCATTACTTGGTACTGAAGGTCAACATTATGAAAGCAATCCCAAGCTTTTAAGCGAGCAACTTCAAACGTTTGAAGAGTTGTTTAGCACACGCCCTCTTTGGTTCCGTACGACAGATGAAGAATTCCCTTTGGCATTATTGCAAGAGTTAAGTGAAGCAGAAATAAATGCCTTAGGCTCTACTATTCAGTGGTCTGGTGGTACACTCCCGAAGGCTACTAAGGGAGAAATTATCGCTGTTTCATACGCTCGCAATGAACACGTAGCCATGGCAGATATTCAGCGACTACTTGCTAGCCGTACTTTTCAATCCGTAGAGGATCTATTATTTCAATCAACTGTAAAAACAAAAAAAATTCCACAATAAAAAAACTGACAAGAGAAAATCTCTTGTCAGTTTTTTTTGGATTTGCCTACTTGTTTCTTCATCTTTTTTCTATCATTTCTGCGTTTATCCAACTTTTCTTTATCAATATCGGATTGTTTATTGTATTTAGGCAATACTAATAATTGATACGCATTCACTGCGAGTAGCGGGAATAAGAGAATAGTTACCCATTCATCTTTGTTACCTGAAGTGACCATAAGTGCCGGCAACCATTCAAGCGTCGTGATAACAATCATGAAAAATAATGCAGAAATCAATGCATGTTTTTTCGTCCACTGTGCTTTGAAGTACGCTGTCACTACGGATACTGCAATCAAGGTAATCAGTAAGAAGATATACAGAACTGTACGACTCGTATCTGCTTTCGTTAATTGGAAACGGAAAAAGACTAAATCAAACAGCACGACTACTATGATCAACATTTGAACCCAGTTCCACAACGTTAGTGTACGGAACAAATTCACGCCAAACTGATGAACGGTCAAATAGGCGAAGAAACCCATCTGCGCAATTACACTCATCGTAAATCCTAAGAAAATCATCCATAAAAAAGCACCAAGAAATTGCCATATCTCGCCTGCCTGTAAGTATCCATAGAAAAAGTCCCAACGTACAATTAGACCGACAACCGCTGTAATCGCTCCGCCAATTGCCATTGCGCGTAAGAAAAATTTAACCCAATTTCGTATTGTCACAGCACTGTTCCCCTTTTTATCATGTCTATCCTAGTGTATCAACGATCGACAAAAAAATCTATTTCATTGAACGATTCATGCATATTCCTTCATATATTGTGAACAATAAATGAAAATACAAGTGGAAGGTTGAGTGGAATGAAAAAATTCGCAGTTCTTTTTCTATTCCTTCTATTCCTTACGGGTTGCAGCGGAAGTCATCAAGCAGCACCAAGCTATGATGAGATGAAAAAGATGATGACAGATGCAATCCAGACGGAAGACGGAAAAAAGGCACTACGTAAATTGATGACTGATCCCGAATTCAGGGAGTTATTAGTACTTGAACAACCAGAAGTCAAGCAGAGCATTGAGAATGTACTGCTTTCTAAAGAAGGTGAACGTTTTTGGAAAACCGCTTTTGAAGATCCTAAATTCACTGAATCCATCGCAAAAAGCATGAAAAAACAACAAGCGGATATCATGAAAGATTTGATGGGAGATGCTTCTTTTCAAAAAGAAATGGAGAAGTTTTTCGGTCAACCTGACATGATGAAACAAATGGAGAATATCGTCAATTCAGCAACGCTCAAGAAGGAAATGGAAAAGACTATACAGGACACTATCAATAGTCCTCTCATGCAAGCAAAGTGGCAAGAATTGATTATGAAAGCAGGAAAAGGTGCTGCAGAGGGATCCACCAAGGATGGTGGTAAAGGAGAAAAAACAGACGAAGAAGGAAAATAATCCTTTCTTCGTCTGTTACATTTTACTTTTCCGTTTTTTTGATTACTGTATCGGCAACGTCTAAATAGATTTTCCCGATCGGATGATCTTCTGCATAGACGGAAGGTGCAAAATCCGTTTCGTTCCAGTCAGGTTGACCGAGAGGTATTTGTCCTAGTAATTCTGTACGAAGTTCTTCAGATAGACGAACACCACCGCCTTGACCAAAGACATACTCTTTTTCGCCTGTTACTTCCGATGCAAACCAAGACATGTTTTCAATAACACCGAGCAACTCATGTTCAGTCTGTAATGCCATCGCCCCCGCACGTGCTGCAACGAATGCTGCAGTTGGGTGCGGTGTAGTAACCACAATTTCTTTGGATGCTGGAATCATTTGGTGAATATCAAGCGCTACGTCCCCTGTTCCTGGTGGTAAGTCGAGCAACAAATAATCCAACTCGCCCCAGTCTACGTCACGGAAGAATTGATCTAACACTTTTCCAAGCATAGGTCCACGCCATACAACAGGTGCGTTATCTTCAACAAAGAAGCCCATTGAAATCACTTTTACGCCAAAACGTTCTACCGGCATGATACGATCTTCCCGGACTTCAGGCATAGCTGTAATACCCATCATATCTGGTACACTGAATCCATAAATATCTGCATCGATCAAACCAACTTTTTTGCCACGTCTGGCTAAAGCCACTGCTAAGTTGACAGAAACTGTAGATTTCCCTACGCCGCCTTTTCCAGATGCAATCGAAATAAACTCAATATTGGATACTGGCGATAAGATATCTTGTGCTTCCGCTTCCGTAACTGTACCACGAAATTGTTCTAATACTTCTTTAGGCAGTTCTTCAAATCTAATACCTACCGAATCGGCTCCTGCTTCTTTCAATACTTCTACCACTTTTGATTGTAGCGTCAATTGCTCTCCGGTATTCACTTTCGCAATCGCGACTTTAACACTGACATGTTCTTTCTCTGGTTTGATGGTTACATCCACAATACCATTTGTTTCTGCCAATGTTTTATGTAAAAACGGATCTTCCAATGCGCCAATCAGTTCACGAACTTGTTGTTCATTAATCACATTCGACACTCCCTACTGGATTCATTCACTCCCTTTTAGTATATCATATTCCCTATTCACTCAAACGTCATATGCTTTATTGCTCTTCAGCGAGTTGATATTTTACGATTCCATCTACAATCGCTGCCGCCACTTTTTTCTGATAGGATTTACTTGATAATAACTTTCTTTCTTCCGGATTGGACAGGAAACCTGTTTCTACCAATACAGCTGGCACCGGTACTTTTTTCAACAAATAGACACCTGTGATTTTCATAGCTTCCCGCTCTGTATTTTTCAACTGGTCGCGCAGTTCATTTTGGATGGACGTCGCCAGCTGCTTACCCTCTGGATGGCCCCCTGGATGATAGAATACTTGCGCGCCTCTCCAGCGTTCTTCTGGAATTGCGTTCACGTGTACGCTGATAAACATGTCAGGCTTCGATTCTACTGCCATGCTTTCACGTAGTTTCAAATCTGCGAACTTTCTGCTTCTCAATGAAGTGAACGTCTCGGATGGTGCATGTTCCGCTACTGCATCCCCGCTTTTCTCTCTCGTCATTTCTACGGTTGCACCTTTTTTCTTCAATAGTTTACTTACTTCATGGGAGATGTTTAACGTAATATCTTTTTCAATGAGTTCGCCTGCCGAAGCACCTCCGTCTTCCCCACCATGCCCAGGATCAATTAAGATGCTTACACCACCGAGTTCTGAGGGCAGAAAGAATCCACGATCAGATGCTTTGACACCGTATAACACTCCACCTAATGAGAAAATTATTAGCAACCCTGTCACAAGCCACTTTTTCATACAGACACCCCTTTTTCTTTCACTATACGCTTGGACTTTTGAGGTTATGTCTACGCAGTAGCAGATGGACGAATTAGAGGTTTGAATACTGAGGCATGCCGAGAAGACATAGAATTTGATAGGTTGAAAGCATCATCGCTCTGCACACAAAAAAGCTGTCGTAAGAAGTTTTCACTTCTTACGACAGCTTTGGTTTAGCTTGTTATTTCGTTTCGCCTTCCCATGCGAGCATACCGCCTACCATGTTGGTTACGTCAAAGCCTTCGTCTGCCATAAGCTCTTGTGCACGTCCGCTTCTACCGCCTGAACGGCATACAAGGATGTAAGGTGTTTCTGTATTCAATTCGTGCATTTCGACAGGTAGATTGCCGAGGGCAATGTGTTCTGCACCTGGAATCATACCTTCTGCTACTTCGTCATCTTCACGCACGTCGATGATATTCAATTCTTTACCGCTTTCCAATTGCTCTTGTACTTCTTTTGCAGTTAATTCTTTTAAAGTCATGAGTGGCATCCTCCAAAGTGTGTAATGTACTCTTATTCTATCTTGCTCGGTCAATCATTGTCTATTGAAATGAACTAATTAGCCTTGCTGTAATTCTTTCATAGTATGGCCACGGTTTTCCCATAATCTAGTCGTGTCCGCTATTTCGACAATCGCAGGGATATAGCGCTCAGATTCTTTAATAGGCAGTTCCAGACGGGATATAAATAAGGACAGTTCCATCATGAAATCACCACCACTTACTTGCAAATTATATACTAGTTCTGAGACTTCTACGTCTACATTCAATTGATCACCGAAATCTTCTTTCAACATGTTTTTCAAATTTAATTGCTCCGGTGTTTCTTGTACGTACTCTTCGTCAATGAAACACAGTAATTCTTCTCTTCTAGGTATATAATACGGCTTTCCAGCTGCAGTTTGTCTTAGGTTTTCCTTCTCAGCTTCTTCGCTTGTCGCTTCAGCCACAAATTCGTTTGATTGAATATAGACGAAGCTCTCTTCTAGTTTTTCTTTCACTTGCTTACTTCGCAAAAAACTTTCCACTTCATCCAGTGAAATATTTTCTTCGTTTTGACTAGTGTAAATTTCAATAACTTTTTCAATAGGCACTATCCCATATAGATTTGTGCACGCTACAATATACTTCATTACCAATTCTTTATCCATCATATGCACACCTTTCGCTGTTCCGAATACATTCCCGATGTACTCCTTCTGTATTGTATCAAAATTATCATCTATTGTTCTGACCTAGAACTTTTTTGATCATCCATGAAGGTGTCATAATATACTATATCAACTTGAAAATTCAGGAGGAATGGTATGGGTGCTATAAATGGCAACGAGTTTGTGCGTAGAATGGATGAGCAGAACGCGGAGATTTGGCTCGATGGAAAGCAATTGAAAGGTCCTATTTCTAAACATCCGGCATTTAAAGGACTTATAGAAACAAAGGCCTCTTTGTATGATTTACAATTGTCACCTTCACATAAGGCTCTTATGACATACGCTTCACCAGTCACAAATGAGCGCATTGGACTTTCGTACTTACAACCGAAAACCAAAGCGGATTTGCGCAATCGCAGAGTTATGACAGAGGAATGGGCAAGACTTTCTTGCGGCTTACTTGGTAGAAGTCCCGATTACCTCAATACGGTGATTATGAGCTTTGCCTCTTCTTCCGCTCACTTGCTCGGCAAGGAAAACTGCTTTCCAGAACATATTCAAGCGCTTTATGAACGAGCACGAGAAGAAGATCTATCCTTTACTCACACCTTCATCACGCCACAGGTCAATCGATCTCAGGCTGCCTTTACTACGTCAGATGAACCGATCTCCGCCAAGATTGTAGATAAAACAGCAGCTGGACTCATCATTAAAGGAGCTAAACTACTGGCAACACAGGGCGGCGTGACGGATGAGGTATTGGTATTCAGCACGCCTTCATTTCTTGGGGATTCTGATGAAGCTTTCGCCTTTTCAATACCTTCCCGTACAGAAGGTTTACGTTTTCTCTGTAGGGAATCATTTGTAGGGGGGAATTCCACATTTAATTACCCACTGAGTTCGCGATTTGAAGAGATGGATGCTGTAGTTGTTTTCGATAATGTTCTCGTCCCGTGGGAGCGTGTATTCTTTCATCACAATAAGGAAGTAGCTTCAGAATTTTTTTCAATGAGTTCATTCCATCCGTTCGCCACACATCAAGTCATTACGAGACAGATCGTCAAAACAGAGTTCATGCTGAATTTAGCAGAGCAACTCGTCCAAATGATTAATGTAGCCGAATATCTCCATATTCAAGAAAAACTGTCTGAGATAATTATTGGACTCGAAACAATGAAAGCATTACGAGATAAATCTGAGGCCGATGCATCACTCGATCAATGGGGAAATATGTGTCCAAGTGCAATACCACTTCAAGTAGCTAGCAATATTTTTCCGAAAGTCTACCCGCGTTTCAGTGAGATCATTCAGCTAATCGGAGCGAGTGGGATGATTGCGTTACCTACCGATAAAGATTTCCAATCTCCTATTCAACTTGATCTCGAAAAGTACCTACAAGGTGCTACGAAAACCGCGTTGGAACGTGTGCAACTATTTCGGTTAGCTTGGGATTTGACAATGAGTTCGTTCGGCACAAGACAAACACAATATGAGCGGTATTTCTTCGGGGATCCGGTACGCTTATCAGGTCACCTATACCGATCCTATCCGAAAGACGCAGGTCAGGAAATGATACGCCGTTTACTTTCCTATTAAATGAAAAGTCAGTAATTCGCCGAAATTATTGCGACTCATTATATTATTCACATGCTACACTCTGTATATGGAGTTGATGATTATGGTGCTATCTGTAAATCGTATTGAGCTCTTCCAAGAAGCAATCCAGTTTATCCATAGTTGTTATGATGAACTAGGAATTTCTCAAGAGGAACAACTCATGCGCGTCAAAGAAATTGAAGAGGAGATTATCCAAACGGGAACGTACACTCATACACAATCCGAACTGACACATGGCGCGAAAATGGCTTGGCGAAACAGTAATCACTGTATCGGACGATTATTGTGGGAAACGTTGGAAGTATTTGATGAACGACAAGTCACTACTGCTAAAGATGCATTTGAAAAATTGAAGCATCATGTGGATTATGCAACGAATGATGGAGATATTCGTTCAACGATTACCGTCTTCGCCCCTCGGGTACAAGACAAAGATCCTCTGAGGATCTGGAATCATCAATTAGTTCGTTATGCTGGATACGAGGATGGAGCTACAATCATTGGCGACTCTGCATCCATTGAGATGACCAAGTTGTGTGAACGTCTGGGATGGCGAGGGAACAAAACACCTTTTGATGTATTACCACTTGTCATTCAAGAGTTTGGGAAATCTCCACGACTCTTTGAACTACCGAAATCATCAGTAAAAGAAGTACCTATCAGTCATCCCGAAATTAAAGGAATTTCCGAGTTAAATACAAAATGGTATGCCGTTCCGATCATTTCCAATATGCGTCTTGATATCGGTGGAATTGAATATCCTATGGCACCATTTAACGGCTGGTATATGGGCACAGAAATTGGAGCACGTAATCTTGCAGATGCGGATCGTTATAATCTTTTGCCGTCTGTCGCCAAACTGATGGGGCTAAACACAAAATCCAATCGTTCTCTTTGGATAGACAAAGCACTTGTGGAGTTGAATATAGCTGTTCTACATTCCTACGAGAAGGAAGGTGTCACACTTGTTGATCATCATACCGCAGCGAAACAATTCAAATCGTTCGAAAAGAAAGAGCGGAGTGTTGGAAGAAGAGTGACAGGTAACTGGGTATGGCTCATCCCACCACTGTCACCTGCTGCCACGCATGTTTATCACAAGCGGTTTGCCAATGACATTATGACACCCAATTTCTTTTATCAGAAAGATCCCGAATAAACCAACGCCCCTGTGCCATGTTATATGGTATAGGGGCGTTTTTTTAGTGAACAGGTATTTCTTGAAAATCAATGCGAATAAATTTACCTGTTTCAGTTGAATAGGTGACAGTCACTATCACACCGAATTCCCGTTCTTCCTCTTTTAGCCAAAGTTGAAATTTTTCCACGTTTGTAACTTTTTTTGAGTCGGTTGCGATATGCAAGTAATCCTTGATATCTGCATGAGGATATTTAAGCATCGTTTGCTTGATCGCAAGCCTTGACCATTTGGCGTATGCCGGTACTTCAACTTTACTATGTGCAGCAGCTGGCGCATCACTAGTACCCAACCCACTTGTCCATAATACTCCAAGTGCCAAACCTACTTTCGCTAAGATGGCGCACACCTCCTTTGGAAATAGCATGCGCTGTTTCTACCCATTCGATTCTAAATAAAAAACATCCAACTATGTTAGTCGGACGTTTCTTGTGTATTACTTTGTAATCATCTGTTCTTCCTGCACACCAGGCCACATCTGTTTCGTATATGCCATGTCCCAGAACATATACTCATAACGAGTCGTATTAAGGAAAATCTCTTCTAGCCTCGCTAGTTCCGATTCAGGCTTACCTTCCGCAGTTTCATCCATTAATTCTAAGCACCAAGTAGCCAACTCACCAAAGTCTTCCGATGAATACATGCGAATCCAGTCACCATACAATGGATGATCCAACGCTCCTGGTAACGCAGCAAGCTCTTTGCCTATCTCCCAGTAACTCCACGCACAAGGCAATAATGCAGCGACTACTTCTGCTAAAGAACCGTTTTGACTAACATGTAGCATATAGTGCGTATACGCTAGGACAATTGGAGACGGCTTGGCATTCTCGAGCTCTTCTTCGGTAATGCCAAAGCGCGCCGCATATTTACGATGAAGCTCCATTTCTGTGTTTAATGTGCCGTTAAGCAACGCAGCGAATTTCCCCATCATCTCTACATCGGTCGCTTTCATAGTGCCTACAGCAAACACTTTCGCATAATCAATTAAGTATAAATAGTCTTGCACCATATAAAATCGAAAATTATCCGGATCCAACGTCCCATTTCCAATTTCTTGGACAAACGGATGACTATGATTCTGTCTCCAAATCGGTAATGTTTTCTCTAATAAACGCTCAGTGAACTTCATGTATACTCTCCCCTTTTTTCTTAATAAATGAAAAAACCACTTCTTGACCAGAAGTGGCGGAGAGACGTCACAAAGCACTTAACTAAGCTACGTAACATCTGCACCACTTCCTTACGCCGGTATGAACCGGATCAAGTTAAAGGGTTAAAGCAATATGCTTCTCTCAGCTCAACAGAGCACCCCTAGCGGTAACAACTATTTCATTTGTGTATCCATTGTAGTCATATCTTGTCGGAAAGGTCAAACGAATTGAGAGTACTTGTTGCACTACATACAACACTACCATTGGCAACAGATCTTAAATAGATCTTTTCCAATCGACTATATCTATTTCGGCAGATTTCATGTAGTGTCCATTCGTTATTCTAAATGTTCGTTTAGCTTCTTCTGAACATCTTCTTCTATTTTTTTCACGCGCTCTTCTTTTAGTTTACGTCTTGGTTTAGGATGAAACCACTCAACTTCGCCATTAATAAATGTGCCTTTAAATTCTTCGCCTTGAATCTTCAATTTAAATAACTGAAGTGGCCGAGTTTGATTATTGCTAATCGAACGTTCGATCTCAATATCATCCGCTTCATTTCTAATCCCTTGCTCGGATAACAGTTCCAAAACTTTATCCTCTATGGCATTTACTTCTTCTTCACCAACGTCTTGCTTAGGGTGTGGATTAAGCCATTGGATTTTACCATCATGATAGTCTGCTTTGTAATTGCGACCTTCTATGATGAGCTTAAACTGAATTCGCTCGTACTGCCTGTCTTCAAAAACTTTTTCCACTTCAAAGTCATCTACCACAGGAAACACCTCCAAAAATAGTATCCATTCTTTTTTTATTAAATAGCTCATCTTACTTCATCAACAATTCTAATTCAAGCAACCTAGCCCATAGTTTAATTTCCCATCATTTTTGCTACTTATAAATTCCTTATCATACTGAAATTTAAATTCAAATATATCTCAGCAATAGTTTGTTGTCAAATCAATTCATGTTCTGACATATTTTATGGAATTCGGAAATACGGTTAAAAAATTGGTGATCACAGTCATCTTACATGTCGTCTACTCAATTACTCCTTTGTTCCTTGCAAAGAATGCCAAATATACATTTGTATAACGATTTATTGTAGCCTCTGTTAATCCACTCGAGTGTTGGAGCCAATACACCCAAAAACTCCTATAATTTGCTTAGTTTGACGGAGAGGCCAAAGCCCATAAAATGCCGCAGCTCGTATGTATAATAATACCCTAATTTCTGTGTTTCAATCATCGGAAATGACACTCTACCTATTTCGCTTGTCTGGTACCTTAGTTGTTCGAACACACTCCAATCTGCGAACTTCAAATCATATTGAATTATAAAATCTTCTTCAATACTATTCATACATAGTAATTTGTATAGTACTAACAAAATTCTTAGAAAAAGCCCGACAACTCTTTTGAATTGTCGGGCTGTCTTTAGTACTTCCTTAAAAAACTTGGTTTCGGTTGATTCCATTCATCGCTAATCACGTGGTGGCAGACTGAAATAATCCGTTCTATAACTTGTGTATAGTTTGCCAATATGCGAATGGTGAAGCCCGGAACAGCAAGCTTGGATAATCCAAATGCAAATTCTCCAATCTCTTGTTGAATCGTTTCATATAATCGATCCAATAGCGCATCACTCGTTTTTTCTCCAACGACAATTAACGAACCTAAATGTGTATATCCTTCCATAAATCCTAACTCATTCATGTCTTGGGATGCTGGATGAAGTTTAATATGATCAAAGACAACAAGTTGACCTTCCATATAAATCTCCGTTTTCAAACGGAGCATGTCGTAGCTGAATTTTCTTCCTTCCGGTGACCAACCTGGAGTCAATATATCAGAATACAGAAAAGTTGCTCCCTTTTCCATATACACACTATTTTTCTGATAACAACTGGCATCCTCGTATGCAATCAGTGCATCCGGTAAGTACTCTAAATAACTGTCTTTTTTCAGATGAAAGACGGTCTCTTGGTATACTTGCTTGGTCGGCGTTTTATATACTTTCGTCGCTGACTGAGTCGTCAACGTTAGCATTGCCTGTTCACCCAGTGTGACTTTCATTTGATACCGATCACCATCTAAATAACCACCGCCAGGATTCAATAAGTAATAGCATGGATAACTATTCTTATTGAAATAGACGGGACGCATTACTTTAAATGCGCCTTGAAAGTAGACACTTTTCGCCACGGAGCGGCCTAGCCGATTTTCCATGACGAGGTCAAGAACACCTGTCCATTCAGACATCTTGTCCTAGTCCTTTTAACAACGCATGCTTCCTGACCCACTCTACTACTTCATCTAGTCCCTGATCATCTTTTAAATTAGTAAAAAAGAACGGTTTATTCCCTCTAAATATTTTCGTGTCAGATTCCATTACCTCAAGTCTTGCCCCGACATATGGTGCCAAATCTGTTTTGTTAATAATAAACAAATCAGATTTAATCATTCCTTGTCCACCTTTACGTGGGATTTTTTCACCTTGCGCCACGTCAATTATATAAATGGAAAAGTCTACGAGTTCCGGACTAAACGTAGCTGCTAGGTTATCGCCGCCACTCTCTACAAAAATCAACTCGACGTCGGGATGCTTTTCCTTCAGTTCATTAATTGCTGCGAAGTTCATCGAGGCATCTTCACGAATCGCCGTATGTGGGCAGCCTCCTGTTTCCACACCTACAATACGGTCTTCAGGAAGAATACCGTTCGCTACTAAAAATTTAGCATCTTCTTTCGTATATATATCATTAGTAATGACTGCCATACTCACTTCGCCATCTAAAGCGCGTGTGAGTTTTTCGACAAGCATTGTTTTTCCTGCACCAACTGGTCCACCGACACCTATTTTAATTGGTCCCATTCTAAGCACATCCTTATCATCAATTTCATTCTGTTCATTATGAACTAAAAATACGTATTCCAACACGTTCGTGTTGCATTTGTGAAAGCTCGAGTCCTGGTGATACAATACCAAACTCTTCTTGATCTAACTTCATTATTTTGTCTGTTGTTTGCTGAAGTTGTTGTTGAAAAGTATAAATAATTTTCTGTCCTGCAGTTTGTCCAAGCGGGATAGCCCGTACAGCGTTTTGCACGAGACTAACAACCGTCGAGTATAAATAATATAAAATCGTTGTATTCTTTTCTACTTGTAAGTGATGTCCAATCATCGTAAAAACAATAGCGGGATGGCCAAAAGCTTGTTTATCACGAATTTTCTGCGTGTAGGTAGATAATACCGGTATTTTGTAAATGGATTCTGCAATATCTAACATCCTATCGCCCATACGCTGTGTACCATCGCGGGATTCGCGGGCAAGATTCTGCACAGTCAATATGCGATCCAGTTCCCAAATCTTATCAAGTTCATTCATATCCAATGCATCATAAGCGAGTCTAACAGCTAAGCCGTCTGCATATGCAAGCTGTTCATGCACATAGACATTTAACCACTCAGAAAATGTATTAGCATCGATAACCTTGTCGTTCTGGATATAAGTTTCTAGCCCGAATGATTGACTAAAAGAGCCTATGGGAAAACTAGAATCGCATAGCTGTAACAAGGATAATGCATGGTTAGTCATGGCTATGCCCAATATGACGGAAAGCCTTTGCAACTTTTCGCTCTTCTCTCTTGAATGGAATATCCATTTCTCGCAGCAAATCTTCAACTAAATAATCATATTGCACGAGCATATCTTCATCCTCAAATTGCGCAGGTAAATGACGATTTCCAAGTTGATGAGCAATCGTTCCCATTTCAAGCATCGTCCGCGGGCTAATAATAATTAAATCATCAGAAAGGACATCAACCAAAATAATATTCTTATCATCCATAAACAGAATGTCTCCCGCTTCCAAATCACGCGGGCTATTTAATCGAATACCAATTTCACGTCCATGATCGGTTTCTACGCGTTGAATTCTCTTCATTAAATGTGCACTTTCTAAGTACACTTTCTCTTTATGACGACTTTCATACTCACTTGGATCTAAATCCCTGACGTTCATTAAGACTTCTTCTATAATCATTTTCTTCACCTCAGAATAGGAAATAGCGTTGCCCCATTGGCACTTCGTCAACTGGGTCGCATGTTATATGCTTTCCATCGATTTTTACTTCATACGTTTGTGGATCTACTTCAATATGTGGCGTAGCTGTATTTAACTTCATATCCTTTTTTGTAAGACTCCGTATATTACGGACAGGGAGTACCACTTTTTCAAGTCCAAGCTTCTCTTTGATTCCTTGATCATATGCGATCTGCGAAACAAATGTAATGGAACTTTGCGACAGTGCTTTCCCGAGCGTGGCATACATCGGGCGATAAATCATTGGTTGCGGTGTAGGAATCGTTGCATTCGCATCGCCCATTAAGCTAAAGACCGCCATTCCACTTTTCAAGATCATCTCCGGTTTGACTCCAAAGAACTTCGGATCCCACAAGACAAGGTCCGCTATTTTCCCAATTTCAATTGAACCGATATACTCCGATACGCCATGAGCAATAGCAGGATTGATCGTATATTTAGCGACATAGCGTTTTACCCGATTATTATCCGAATACTCACTGTCACCTTCCATGACCCCAAGTTGCTTTTTCATTTTATGAGCTACTTGCCATGTACGAAGTGCAACTTCACCGATACGGCCCATCGCCTGAGAATCGGAGCTTGTCATACTAAAGACACCCAAGTCTTGTAAAACATCTTCCGCAGCAATCGTTTCGTTACGGATGCGTGAATCCGCAAATGCAATATCTTCTGGCACGGATGGATTTAAGTTATGGGCAACCATGACCATATCCAAATGCTCATCAATCGTATTAATCGTATACGGCAATGTCGGATTGGTAGAAGCCGGCAACACATTCATCATACCTGCAGATTTAATTAAATCGGGAGCATGTCCGCCTCCTGCACCTTCCGTATGGTACATATGGATACCACGACCATCAATCGCTTTAATCGTATCTTCAAAAAATCCCGATTCATTTAATGTATCCGCGTGAAGTGCGACTTGTACATCATATTCATCAGCAATTCGTAATGCATGATCAAGAACGGATGGTGTCGCCCCCCAATCTTCATGGACTTTCAAACCAATCGCTCCAGCAATTATTTGTTCCGCTAAGGGAGCTCCCGCAGCCGCATGCCCTTTACCTGTTAAACCAATATTGATTGGTTGTCCATCTAAAGCCTTAAGCATTGAATGAAGATGCCAAGCACCCGGTGTGGCAGTCGTAGCTCTAGAACCATCTCCTGGTCCAGCTCCACCGCCGATTAATGTGGTTGTCCCAGCCGTAAGTGCAACATCTACTTGCGCAGGATTAATGAAATGTACGTGCGTATCAATTGCACCAGCCGTAATAATCTTACCTTCTCCCGAAATAATTTCAGTGGAAGCTCCAATAATAATATCTACTTTGTCTTGAACAAGCGGATTACCTGCTTTACCAATACCTGAAATTTTACCGTCACGAATTGCTAGGTCAGCTTTATATATCCCCGTATAGTCAAGAACGATAACATTCGTAATGACTGTATCAGGGACTCGTTCATCTTCTTCGCGCGTAATGAATGGATGTTGCCCCATTCCATCACGAATGACTTTCCCACCACCAAACACAACTTCTTCTCCGTATTTAGTAAAATCTTTTTCAATTTGGATGAATAAATTTGTATCTGCTAGTCGAACAGAGTCTCCAGTTGTCGGCCCGAACATTTGAGCATATTGCTCTCTATCCATTTTAAAACTCATTTCGTATTCCCGCCTTCCAATGGTCCGTCTACTTTATTATGAAATCCGTAAACTTCTCTTTCTCCAGCATAGTCAATTAGCTGCACTTCTTTTTCATCACCCGGTTCAAAACGAACAGCAGCACCTGCCGGTATATTGAGGCGTTTACCGTACGTCACTTCCCGATCAAAATTCAGGGCAAGATTTACTTCATAGAAATGGTAATGAGAACCGACTTGGATGGGTCTGTCACCATGATTAATAACTTGTACATGTATACTTTCTGCGCCTTCATTACAGATGATCGGTTCATCTTTTAAAATATATTCGCCTGGTATCATCGTTGTCTCCCCTTTCTTTTTATAAACAATCTATCTTATCGGATTATGCACTGTGACCAACTTCGTCCCATCCGGGAATGTTGCCTCAACTTGGATATCATCGATCATTTCTGGAATACCATCCATTACATCTTCACGGGATAAAATTGTCGCGCCATAAGCCATAAGTTCTGCTACTGTTTTACCATCTCTGGCACCTTCCATCACTTCATATGTAATAAGAGCCATTGCTTCTGGATGATTCAATTTAAGCCCTCGTTCCCTTCGTCTTCTGGCAACGTCTGCAGCAACAACAATCATTAATTTATCAATTTCGCGCGGTAGTAATCGCATTGTTCAACCTCCTAAAATAATATATTGCAGTAAACTTTTATCTCCAAATAAATTAAAACTGTTGAATATTCTATAAAGTGTAAAAAATTATGTCAGCCTACTTTACTCTTTCAATCGTTCCACACATTTTTATTCATTCATACAGTTCAATTGGACTAAAACGAGTATGAATAGAAAAATACAACTTGTCACAGTTTACCCAAATGCAAGTTAGCATAAACGTCACCTGTATAACACTTTTCTGACAAATGATTATTGTTATTTGAAGAAATGGTTTCTTTCTAGTTAGCTCTAATTTCGTATCATATAAATTAGTAACGAGATGTTTATTAAATGGTCTAGTCGCAGTTGAATCGTTAATGACTCATTACATCAGGGGGTGATCCGTGAGTCTCTCAAATATCTTGAACAACTGGATATGAAGGGTGGTCTACTTTCCTTATCACAAAGTTTTAGAAAGTAATTTGGAGTTACTGCTACTAATTTATTGTACAGTTTCTCGGTGAAGATTCAAGTGTTCCCGCTTACGAAAGGAGCTGACAAGTTATCTACTTACAAAAGTACAACTAAAACAGATTTTATTGCAGTTAAAATGCTTAAATCACATCTCGTCATATAGTCATTTGGTATAAAGAAATTCACATATGATAAGTGATGCGAAGTATGATAAATTAGCAAACCGATACCCATAGAGCTTGCAGGGTTTACTGCACAACTAGTAGTAAATTTTCATCCCTAAATACAGAATACAGGACGTAAAAAAGCCCTTCTCATAAAATAATGAGAAGAGCTTTTGAAAAAACAAATTAACGTTTTGAGAACTGAGGTGCACGACGAGCGCCGCGAAGACCTGGTTTCTTACGTTCCTTCATACGTGGGTCACGTGTTAGGAATCCTGCTGATTTAAGTGCTGCACGGAAATCAGGATCTACAGTAAGCAATGCACGAGCAACGCCGTGACGGATTGCGCCTGCTTGACCTGTGTAACCTCCACCGTTAACGTTAACGTGGATATCATAGCTTCCAAGTGTTTCCGTTGTAACTAGTGGTTGTTTAATGATTTCACGAAGTGTTTCGAATGGTACGTAGTCCTCTACGTCACGATTATTGACGACAATTTTGCCTTCGCCAGGAATTAGACGTACACGAGCTACTGAACTTTTACGACGGCCAGTGCCGATATATTGTACTTGTGCCAAGTGGGTTTCCTCCTCTTAATTAACCGCGAAGCTCGAAAGCTTCTGGTTTTTGTGCGATATGCTGATGCTCTGGACCAGCGTATACATGTAATTTCTTAATTGTTTGACGACCTAGAGGACCGTTTGGAAGCATTCCTTTAATCGCAAGTTCAAGCATTTTTACAGGGTAGTTAGTACGCATCTCAAGAGCAGTACGTGACTTAAGGCTACCTGTGTAACCAGAGTGACGGTGGTATAATTTATCTTTCAATTTATTACCTGTCAAATGGATTTTTTCAGCGTTGATGATGATGACGTGATCACCTGTATCAACATGTGGTGTAAACGTCGGTTTATGTTTACCGCGTAAAAGAGTTGCAACTTCTGAAGCAAGACGACCAAGCGTTTGTCCTTCAGCGTCGACAACTAGCCATTTACGTTCGACTTCGTGACCTTTAGCCATGAATGTTGTGCGCATATTGTATTTCCTCCTAAAATATCAAATCTGTTCCCTTGTTTTCTCTATCCCTAAACACAAATAAACTTCCGGGGCTTGTTTGTGGGGTTATTGAAATACCATTTATCATGTTACCCTTTATTGTCAATAAAGTCAAGCGTTTTTATGAATACACCAGGATTAGTTGCCATGAGTTCAATAAGTAACTTCTAGTAAGTACAAACCGTGTGCTGCCGCTGTCTTCCCTGCTCTTTGACGATCTTTCGCCTCGAGAATTTTCTGGATATCTTCTGGCTCGTCCCAACCAATACCGACCGCCAGCAAAGCACCCGCAATCGTCCGGACCATATTGTAAAGAAATCCATCACCTTCCACTTCAAGAATCAGTTCATCTTGATGACGTTCAAGTGTTAGTTTTCGGATCGTACGGACTTTATTCGAAGTAGCAGTCTTCGCCGAACAGAAACTTGTGAAATCATGTGTGCCGATTAAATAGGCAGCACCTGCATTCATTCGTTCTACATCTGGATTCCATCTACCTAAATGGACAGCAAAATTACGTTCGAATGGACTTTGTAATTCTCCATAGGACCATTTATATCGATACGTTTTACCTTTTGCACCGTAACGCGCATGGAATTCTTCAGACACCTGTTCAATCGCAGTTATGCGTACGTCTTTAGGTAGAAGCACATTTAATGCCATCAGCCATCGATCACCTAAATCAAGAGGTGTGTCAAAATGGATAACCTGACCTAACGCATGAACACCAGCATCGGTTCGTCCGCTTGCTACTGCGTGTGATGTAGAATCTTTATGCAATTTAACAAGTGCCTTATCGATCTCTGCTTGAACTGTCCGCATGCCTGGCTGAGATTGATAGCCAGCAAAGTTCGTACCGTCATACGAAACAGTCGCTTTCATTCGTTTCAATTTATTCACTTCCTTACCCATAGCAATACACCTACTAATAGCACAAAAGCGATTAGGACAGCAGTATCCCTCATATGCCAAGACAGCTGACGGAACCTTGTGCGACCTTCCCCACCACGGTAACCACGCACTTCCATTGCAATTGCCAAATCTTCTGCACGCTTAAATGCACTAACAAATAGCGGTACAAGCAAAGGAATGACTGCCTGTATCCGTTCTTTGATGGAACCGGTACTTAAATCAGATCCTCTTGCTAGTTGTGCCTTTAATATTTTATCTGTTTCGTCCATAAGAGTTGGAATGAAACGTAGAGAAATGGACATCATCAACGCTAATTCATGTACGGGCAATTTCAGCTTTTTAAACGGATTGAGTAGTGTTTCCAATCCATCCGTAATTGAGATCGGTGAAGTGGTTAACGTCAATACTGTCGTAATCAAAACAAGGACCAAAAATCGGATAGATATGAATATACCCATTCGCAATCCTTCTTCATAAATTTTAATAAACTTCCATTCAAATATAATGGGTCCTTCGCGTGTGAAGAAAATATGTAATAAAAGAGTAAAAATGATTAAAAAGATGACCGGTTTCAACCCGTTGATTAGAAAATATGGTCTGATTCTAGCAAGTGCAATGACAAACGCCGTGAAACCAAGCAAAATGGCATAAGACACTACGTTATTTGCCAAGAACACTGCTACTACAAACAGAAAGACAAAGAGTAATTTGGAACGCGGATCCATACGATGCACAATAGATGTACCGGGAATAAAACGGCCAATAATCATTTTTTCTAACATGGCCGCTCCCCTTTTCTTGCAATGGCTTTTGCTAGTTCTTGCGCCAATACTTCTTCCGTAAGTGCAATACGATCAAAACGCTGTCCACTCATCCTTTCTACTTCACGTTGAAAACGCACAGAACGCGGGACGCTGAGTCGAAATGAATGGAGTTCCTCTTCCAGACTATATATATCTTCAGGCGTCCCTTCCATCACGGCTGTCCCCTCATGCATCACCAGAATCCGATCACTGTAGCGTGCGGCGTCTTCCATACTATGTGTAACGAGGATAGTCGTTAAACTCTCTGTCTTATGCAAATGATGGAACAACTCCATAATTTCTTTACGACCTTTAGGGTCTAGCCCTGCTGTCGGCTCGTCAAGGACTAAGACAGACGGTTTGAACGCAAGGACACCTGCAATGGCAACACGCCGCATTTGACCTCCTGATAGCTCAAAAGGAGACTTTTGCAACACATCTTCAGGCAGACCTAAAAGCTTTACTAGTTCATGTGCGCGAGACCTTGCTACCTCTTTCGGCACACCAAAATTGATAGGACCGAACATAATATCTTTTTCAACTGTCTCTTCAAATAACTGATGTTCAGGAAACTGAAACACAATCCCTACTTGGTGTCGAACTTCTTTCATCTGCTTACCTTTAGTCTGTGCAGTAATCATCGTGTCACCTATTTTGACAATACCCTCAGACGGCTTTAGCAAACCATTCAAATGAAGCAATAATGTCGATTTCCCTGATCCTGTATGACCAATGATTGACGTATAAGAACCTGAAGGGATTGTAGCTGTCACGTCCTGCAAGGCACGTTTCTCAAACGGTGAATCTTTAGCGTATAAGTAGCCTACTTGCTGAAGTGAAATGTCCACAATTCATTCACCAACTCTTCTTCTGTCATATGATTGCTTTCCAACTCTACGCCAGCTATTTTTAATAACTCAGAAACACGTAAAGCAAACGGCAGATCGAGTCCAACCTGTTCAAGTTCAGTACCTTGTTGAAAGATTTCCTGCGGTGTACCTACCATCAAGACTTGTCCTTCATTCATAACCAATATACGATCTGCCAATAACACTTCTTCCAAGTCATGCGTAATGGATAACACAGTCAGTCCGATTTCAGACCGTAATTTCTTGACGATCTCGATTACTTCTTCACGTCCTTGGGGATCCAACATGGAAGTGGCTTCATCTAGAATAAGCAGTTCAGGATGCAAAGCTAATGCACCTGCAATCGCCACACGCTGCTTCTGCCCACCTGAGAGATGATGCGGCTCATGATTGATGTATTCTGTCATCTTCACCTGCTCCAGAGCCTCATGAACACGTTTTACCATCATGTCGTGTGGTACGCCATTGTTTTCAAGTGCAAATGCTACATCATCCTGCACCGTTGAACCGACAAACTGGTTATCAGGGTTCTGAAAGACAATGCCCATACGGGAACGTGTCTCCCAAAGATTTTCTTCTGATAGTCGTTCAGAAAAGAGATGTACTTCACCTGACGAAGGAAACATCAAGCCAATCAATAGCTTGGCTAACGTCGACTTACCAGAACCGTTATGTCCTACAACTGCCAGCCATTCTCCTTCATACAAAGTGAAAGATATATCATGTAATGCTTTAGTTGACATAAGCGAAGATTCCTCTTCTTCAATCTCGTAAGAAAAGTCAACGTGGTGCATCGACGCTATTTCCTTCATCTGGATTCCTCCTCTTAGATGTTGTTATGAATCACTATAATTCTTATGTACTCCATTATTCTTATGTATAAAAAAAAAGCGCGTACCTCATCTAAGGAATGCGCCTTTGAAAACGAAAATGCCGGGTGCTCATGCCGACATCTCAGATGAGGTACGTAGAGCTAGACCAGTCGATTACTCGCGGATCATAACACTCAGCTTTTATGTCGTATAAATCTCGTACTTGTAATAAAAGGGTGTGCTGTGCGTGACAGACACACCCTCGAAGTGTTGGAATTACACCAGTTCGATAATAACTACTGGTGCGCCATCGCCACGGCGAGGTCCCATTTTCATTATACGTGTATAACCGCCTTGGCGATCTGCATAACGTGGTGCTACTGTATCAAAAAGTTTTTGAAGTGCAAACACTGTTGCTTCTTCGCCTTCTGCGTTTTCAACAGTCACCTTTTCACGACGAATATATTCAGCCGCTTGACGACGTGCATGAAGATCTCCACGTTTTCCAAGAGTGATCATCTTTTCAACTACTTTACGTAATTCTTTCGCACGTGTTTCAGTTGTCTGGATGCGCTCGTGAATAATAAGATCTGTCGTTAAGTCGCGAAGCATTGCTTTACGTTGTGAACTTGTGCGTCCAAGTTTTCTGTATCCCATTTGAAGTTACCCTCCTTCAATATATGTCAGTTACTCTTCAGAGCGTAACTCAAGGTTTAGCTCATCCAATTTAGCCTTCACTTCTTCAAGCGATTTACGGCCTAAGTTTCGCACTTTCATCATTTCGTCTTCAGACTTGTTAGCAAGTTCTAAAACCGTATTGATGCCTGCACGCTTCAAGCAGTTATAAGATCGAACAGAAAGATCAAGTTCTTCAATCGTCATTTCCAGAACCTTTTCTTTTTGGTCTTCTTCTTTTTCTACCATGATTTCTGCAGTTTGTGCTTCGTCAGTCATACCAACGAATATATTCAAATGCTCTGTAAGAATCTTAGCTCCAAGCGATACTGCCTCTTTAGGACCTATGCTTCCATCTGTCCATACATCGAGTGTCAACTTATCAAAGTTGGTACTTTGTCCGACGCGAGTGTTTTCAACTTGGAAATTAACGCGTGATACAGGAGTGTAAATCGAGTCAATTGGAATCACACCAATCGCTAGATCCTCACGTTTGTTTTGATCGGAAGGAACATATCCGCGTCCACGTACAGCATACATACGCATACGTAAATGTCCATTTTTACCGAGAGTAGCAATCGGGAGATCTGGATTTAATACTTCAACATCACTATCATGTGTGATGTCTGCAGCCGTCACGACGCCTTCACCTTTCACATCGATCTCAATAACTTTCTCATCATCTGAGTAAATTTTGAGTGCTAGTTTCTTCACATTCAAAATAACTGTAGATACGTCTTCGACGACACCTTCAATTGTAGCGAATTCATGAAGTACACCATCGATTTGAATAGATGTCACAGCAGCTCCTGGTAATGAAGACAAGAGAATGCGGCGCAAGGAATTCCCTAAGGTATTTCCATATCCACGCTCTAAAGGTTCGATAATAAACTTACCGAACTGTGAATCTTCACCGATCGTTACTGTTTCAATCTTTGGTTTTTCAATCTCGATCATTTATTTACCCTCCTCAAAACGTCTCTATATTGGTTTAACCTTATTGAATTCACTGATAATAGATAGTCTATTTCAACAGTATTAACAAAAATTGTCTTTCTTAATCCAATAGATTCAAACCGATTATACGCGACGACGTTTTGGCGGGCGACAACCATTGTGTGGAACTGGAGTTACGTCTCTGATTGCAGTAACTTCAAGACCTGCAGCTTGTAGTGAACGGATAGCCGCTTCACGACCAGCACCTGGGCCTTTAACTGTTACTTCCAATGATTTCAAACCATGTTCCATTGCTGTTTTCGCTGCAGTTTCAGCAGCCATTTGTGCAGCAAACGGAGTAGATTTACGGGAACCTCTAAAGCCAAGTGCACCAGCGCTAGACCATGAAAGTGCATTACCGTGGCTATCCGTGATAGTTACGATAGTGTTATTGAACGTTGAACGGATATGTGCAATACCAGTCTCAATATTCTTTTTTACACGACGTTTACGAGTTTGTTGTTTACGTGCCATGTTGGAAAGAACCCTCCTTTACCTATTATTTTTTCTTGTTAGCCATTGTGCGTTTAGGACCCTTACGCGTACGTGCATTGTTTTTCGTGTTTTGTCCACGAACAGGCAATCCACGACGGTGACGGATTCCACGGTTACTACCGATTTCCATCAAACGCTTGATGTTTAGAGAAGTTTCACGACGAAGATCTCCTTCTACTTTCAAGCCGTCAATTTGTTCACGAATCTTATCAAGTTCAGCGTCAGTTAAATCACGAACGCGAGTCTCTTGAGAAACATCAGCTGCAGTTAAAATTGATTGTGCAGTTGTTTTACCAATACCGAATATATATGTCAATGAAATGACAACGCGCTTATCGCGCGGAACGTCTACACCAGCAATACGTGCCATATAAGTTGTGCACCTCCTTGTGTTTTAGCCTTGTCTTTGTTTATGCTTTGGATTTTCACAGATTACCATTACCCGGCCGCGTCTACGAATAACTTTACATTTTTCGCAGATCGGTTTTACAGATGGTCTTACTTTCATCCTACCCAACCTCCTTCAATATTTCGGGAGTGCAAAAGTTTATTTGAAACGGTATGTGATACGACCACGTGTTAAATCGTAAGGTGAAAGTTCCAATGTCACCTTGTCGCCTGGCAGAATACGAATAAAGTGCATACGAATTTTACCTGACACGTGTGCAAGCACAGTATGTCCGTTTTCTAACTCCACTTTAAACATCGCATTCGGCAACGTTTCAAGAACAGTTCCTTCTACCTCAATTACGTCGTCCTTCGCCATCAATCCTGTCTCCCTTCTATATCCAATAAAGGCTTTCACCATCGAGCGGCATCAGTTGCCTTCAAAAGGCTTCCTTCAACATATGTCCAGTTAGCATGAGTGATGTTCGAAAGACGTCTGCCACATTTCGCTGTTTCGCATAAATTGCGAATGAGATCCTTTATTGCCCTCGTTGCAGTGCCAATTATATATTATACTGCCATTGGCAATAGAATGCATGTCAGAACTACCAAGGAATTAATGATAAACTCTCATTTATCTTATAACAGGAACTTAAAGCTTTTGCAGTTCGTTTTCATCCATTACTTTCCGAACAATGATGAAGATGCGCCCGAAAAGGATTGATTACTTTTTATGCTGTTGCAAAATTGCATCCAAGTCCTTGAATACAAGATTAATGTCCTGTTGGCCATTAATTTTAGTCAGTACACCTTTTTCGCCATAAAAGTCGAGTAAAGGAGCTGTCTGATTCATATTTACTTCCAGACGATTCATGACAGTATCCGGATTATCATCTGCACGCTGGTAAAGTTCGCCACCATCTTTATCACACACATCTTCTACCTCTGGAGGATTGAAGATCAAGTGATACGATGTGCCACACACTTTACAAATACGACGCCCAGATAATCGTGCAACTAATTCTTGCGTATCGACTTCGATGTCCAATACGTACTCAATGCTTTTTCCTAAATCCTTAAGTAAAGCATCTAGTGCTTCAGCTTGAGGTACTGTTCTAGGAAAACCATCAAGAAGAAATCCATTGTCACAATCCGTTTTGCTTAAACGCTCACGCACGATACCAATGGTAACTTCATCAGGAACTAATGCTCCTTGATCCATGAACGATTTCGCTTTAACTCCAAGTTCCGTGCCATCTTTGATGGCAGCACGGAACATATCGCCTGTAGAAATATGAGGGATTCCGTACTTCTCGACAATTTTGTCTGCTTGTGTACCTTTACCAGCACCAGGCAGACCCATTAATACGATGTTCATACGTCCTTGCCCTCCGTTTGTTTACAATAGGTCAGGCTATTGCTTTTTATTTCATAAAGCCTCTGTAATGTCTCTTCACTAATTGTGATTCTAATTGCTTCATTGATTCGAGGGCAACCCCTACTACGATGAGCAAGCTCGTTCCGCCGATTTGAGCGGATTCAGGCAAATTCGCCAAGTTAATGAAGAAAATTGGCATAACTGCTACGACGGCAAGAAAAATCGAGCCGACGAACGTCAGCCTATACAGAGTACTTGTTAAGTACTTTTGAGTGTTTGCTCCTGGGCGAATTCCCGGGATATATGCCCCTTGCTTTTTCAGATTGTCTGCCATATTTTCTGGATTCACTTGAATGAATGCATAGAAATACGTAAACGCGACAATAAGTGTTACATATAAAATCATACCGATCGGATTCGTATAATCGAAGATCCGAATAATAGTTTTAGTTACACTGTTCTCACCGAAAAATGGAGCGATTTGTTGTGGCGTGATGAAGAATGCCACCGCAAAGATTACCGGGATAACTCCTGCAGCATTCAATTTCAAAGGTAAATGTGTTTGTTGACTTGCAACAGATTGATTACGTCCTGAGACACGCTTCGCATATTGAATCGGAATTTTCCGCAATGCTTCTTGGAAGTAAATAACTCCGACTACAATGGCTACGATTACGATCAATAACAAGACCATCGTTGCAATTCTAATAAATAGTGCATCTCCAGCGTCTTGAATTTGCGTTACATACAACTGGTTAACAGCATTCGGAATGCCGGCGACAATCCCTGCAAAGATAATGATGGAAATACCATTCCCAACACCTTTTGCAGTAATTTGTTCACCAAGCCATAGTAGGAAAGCTGTACCGGCAGTCAATACAATTGCAATTGTGATATAAGTGGATATGCTGTTGTCTTGAATCAGTGTACCACCAAACGTTTGGTTGAAACCAAATGACATGGCAAGTGCTTGAATAAAGGCAAGAACAATCGTGAAATATCTTGTGAATTGTGCAAGCTTTCGTCTTCCGACGTCCCCTTGTTTTGACCACTCAGTAAACTTTGGAACAACATCCATCTGCAAGAGTTGTACAATGATGGATGCCGTGATATACGGCATTATCCCCATTGCAAAGATCGAGAAGTTGGATAATGCTCCTCCACCGAATGTGTTCAAGAATCCGATAAACTGATTATCTGATTGTTGCAAAGCAGTTGCATCAACGTTTGGAACCGGAACAAATGTCCCTAGTCTGAAAACGATGAGCACTAGGAGGGTGAAAATTATTTTAGACCGGATCTCCTTCACACGCATGAAATTAGAGATTGTCTGAAACATTATACCACCTCTGTTTGCCCGCCTGCTTTTTCAATTGCTTCTTTTGCAGAAGCGGAGAATTTGTTAGCACGTACTGTGATCTTCTTATCAAGTGTTCCGTTACCCAGAATCTTGATACCAGATTTAGCGTTGCTTACAACACCAGTCTCAATTAGCAATTCCGGTGTTACTTCCGTGCCTTCTTCGAAACGATTTAATGTATCGAGGTTAACGATGGCATAATCTTTACGATTGATGTTCGTGAACCCGCGCTTAGGAAGTCGTTGGAAAAGAGGAATTTGTCCACCTTCGAAACCAAGACGTACACCGCCGCCTGAACGAGCGTTTTGGCCGTCATGACCTCTACCAGAAGTCTTACCTGTTCCAGATCCAATCCCACGACCAACACGTTTGCGGTTTCTACGAGATCCTTCAGCTGGTTTTAGCTCATGTAATTTCATCTTATCGGCACCTCCTTATTGTAAAATAGTACTTAAATTTCTTTAACGGTTACCAAGTGGCTAACTTTTGTGATCATACCACGGATGGCATCGTTGCTTTGATGCTCAACTGTTTGATTTAACTTTCGAAGACCTAGTGCTTCAATTGTTTTACGTTGTGTCGGTTTTGAACCAATAACACTTTTCGTAAGGGTGACTTCAAGTTTGTTCGTCATTGTATTTCCCCCCTTAACCTAACAGTTCTTCTACGGATTTACCACGCAATTTGGCAATGTCTTCTGCGCGCTTCAAATTCTGCAACCCTTCGATTGTTGCACGTACCATATTGATCGGTGTGCTTGATCCAAGAGATTTAGAAAGAATATCCGTGATGCCTGCAAGTTCAAGTACCGCACGGACAGGTCCACCTGCGATAACACCAGTACCCGGAGCAGCTGGTTTGATGAGGATTTGTCCTGCACCAAAGCGTCCGATTACTTCATGTGGAGTTGTACCTTTGACCATTGGCACTACAATCAAGTTTTTCTTCGCATCTTCAATTGCTTTACGGATTGCATCTGGAACTTCTTGTGCTTTACCAGTACCAAAACCGACACGACCGTTTTTATCACCGACTACGACAAGTGCAGTGAAGCGGAAACGACGTCCACCTTTTACAACTTTCGCAACGCGGTTGATCGTTACTACGCGTTCTTCGAACTCACTTTTGTTCTGATCATTACGACGCATGAAATATGTCCCTCCCTCTTAATTAAAATTCCAGTCCATTTTCGCGTGCAGCATCGGCTAATGCTTTTACACGGCCGTGGAAAAGATATCCGCCGCGGTCGAAAACAACCGTTTTAACGTCTTTTTCAACAGCTTTCTTTGCAATAAGCTCGCCGACTTTAGCTGCAGATTCAGTGTTGCCAGTAGAGCCAGTCTCAACATCGTTATCTCTTGTAGAAGCGCTAACGATTGTTACACCATTCAAATCATCAATCAATTGTGCATAGATGTGTTTGTTTGAACGGTAAACGTTTAGACGTGGACGCTCTGCAGTTCCGCTGATTTTCGTACGCACACGTGCGTGACGCTTTTTACGGACAGCGTTTTTATCTTGTTTCGTGATCATCGGAGTCACTCCTTCCAAATACCTCGGGCGGTATTATTTACCTGTTTTACCTTCTTTACGACGAACAATTTCGCCTTCATAACGAATACCTTTACCTTTATATGGCTCTGGTGGACGTACTTGACGGATGTTAGAAGCAAGAGCACCTACGTGTTCTTTGTTGTATCCGCGAACGATTATTTTCGTGTTCGCTGGAACTTCAACTTCTACACCTTCTTCTGGTGTGAATTCAACTGGATGTGAGTAACCTACGTTCAATACAAGTTTTTTCCCTTGCATAGAAGCACGATATCCAACCCCAACCAATTCAAGTGTGCGTTCAAATCCTGTAGATACTCCCACTACCATGTTGTTAAGTACAGAGCGTGTAGTACCGTGAATTGAACGGTGAGCTTTTGATTCAGAAGGACGAGTAAATGTAATTACATTACCTTCGTGAGTGATCGTAATTTCTTTATCTAATTGTCTCGAAAGTTCACCTTTCGGACCTTTAACAGTAGCGAAGTTTCCCTCTGAAATTGTTACAGTAACGTTTTCAGGGACTTCGATCTGACGATTACCAATACGGGACATTCTATTGCACCTCCATTCAATTGTAGCTAATTACCAAACGTAAGCGACGACTTCTCCGCCGACTTGTTTAGCGCGGGCTTCTTTGTCTGTTAATACACCGTTTGATGTAGAAACTAGTGCAACACCTAAGCCGTTAAGTACTTTAGGAACTTCATTTGATTTAGCATATACACGAAGTCCTGGTTTAGAAATACGTTTCAAGCCATTGATAACGCGTTCGTTATCTTGACCGTATTTTAGGAAAATGCGGATGATGCCTTGTTTGTTATCTTCCACGTATTCCACATCGCGAACGAAACCTTCTCGTTTTAAGATCTCAGCGATTTCTTTCTTTACGTTTGAAGCAGGTACCTCAAGCTTCTCGTGGCGAACCATGTTCGCATTACGGATGCGTGTAAGCATATCTGCAATCGGATCACTCATTGTCATTTGAATTAACCTCCTTCCCTAATTAGGGGTTTACCAGCTGGCTTTTTTGACGCCAGGAAGTTGTCCCTTGTATGCAAGTTCGCGGAAACAAATACGGCAAAGTTTAAATTTGCGATATACTGAATGTGGACGGCCACAACGTTCGCAGCGTGTATATTCTTGTACTTTGTACTTTGGCGTACGTTTCTGTTTAGCGATCATAGATTTCTTAGCCACGTTTTCGCCTCCCTATTATTTTACTTTTGGAATGGCATGCCACACTGTGCAAGCAACTCACGTGCTTCTTCATCAGTGTTAGCTGTCGTCACGATGACGATATCCATCCCTCGTACTTTTGATACTTTATCGAAGTCAATTTCAGGGAAAATAAGTTGCTCTTTCACACCAAGAGTATAGTTACCGCGACCGTCAAACGCTTTTTTAGAAACGCCACGGAAGTCACGTACACGTGGTAATGAGATTGTAACTAATTTATCGAGGAACTCATACATGCGCTCACCGCGAAGCGTTACTTTAGCTCCGATCGGCATTCCTTCACGTAAACGGAATCCTGCGATAGATTTTTTCGCTTTCGTAATGACTGGTTTTTGACCTGAAATAGTTGCAAGATCCTCAACAGCTGCATCAAGTGCTTTTGTATTTTGGACAGCATCACCAACACCCATGTTGATAACGATTTTATCTACTTTAGGAACTTGCATAACAGATGTATATTCAAACTTGCTCATTAGAGCAGGTGTGATTTCTTTAGAAAACTTCTCTTTCAAACGACTCATCAGTCGGACCTCCTTTCATGCAATACTTACTTATCCAATGATTCACCGGATTTTTTTGCAATACGTACTTTTTTACCGTCTTCCATTTTGTAACCTACACGAGTCGGCTCGCCTGTTTTAGGATCGATTACCATCACGTTTGAGACGTGGATTGTAGACTCTTGGCTTACAATTCCGCCCTGTGGGTTTTCTTGGTTCGGCTTTGTGTGTTTCTTGACGATATTAATACCTTCAACAAGCACACGGTCTTTTTTCGGGTAAGCAGTTAGGATCACACCTGTTTTGCCTTTATCTTTCCCAGAGATCACCATTACTTTGTCGCCTTTTTTAACGTGCATTTATCGCACCTCCTTGACTGGCTCTGTCATTAGAATTAAAGAACTTCTGGAGCAAGTGAAATGATTTTCATGAAGTTATTGTCGCGTAGTTCGCGAGCAACTGGTCCGAAAATACGTGTTCCACGTGGCCCTTTATCATCACGGATAATAACGCAAGCATTCTCATCGAATGTAATGTATGAACCGTCTTTACGACGAACTCCACTTTTCGTACGAACGATGACCGCTTTTACAACGTCACCCTTCTTAACAACGCCACCTGGTGTTGCCTTCTTAACCGTAACAACAACTACGTCACCGATGTTAGCTACTTTACGACCTGATCCGCCTAGTACTTTAATTGTTAGTACTTCGCGTGCACCAGAGTTGTCAGCAACTTTCATTCTACTTTCCTGTTGAATCATCGAGGTTACCTCCTTCCGAAATCTGAGTTAAAAACCTATTAGATGATGATCGCTTTTTCAACGACTTCTAGAAGACGGAAACGCTTAGTTGCTGATAATGGACGTGTTTCCATAATACGAACAACATCGCCGATTTTCGCTTCGTTTAGCTCATCATGAACTTTAAGTTTCTTAGAATACTTTACACGCTTACCGTATAAAGAATGTTTTTTGTATGTTTCTACCATTACCGTAACGGTTTTATCCATTTTATCGGAAACCACACGGCCTGTGTATACTTTGCGCTGATTACGCTCAGTCATGGCTGCAACCTCCTTCATCAGTTATTTGCACTGATTTCTCTTTGTCGTATTACAGTTTTCATGCGCGCAATCGATTTGCGTACTTCACGGATGCGTGCAGTGTTTTCTAATTGACCTGTCGCTAACTGGAAGCGAAGGTTGAAAAGCTCTTCTTTAAGTGATTTCACTTTTTGCTCAATCTCTGCAGTTGTTAAGTCACGAATTTCATTAGCTTTCATTAGACTCACCACCAATTTCTTGTCGTTTTACAAACTTGCTTGTTACAGGAAGTTTGTGCGATGCAAGTCTAAGTGCCTCACGAGCAACCTCTTCTGAAACACCTGCAATTTCGAACATTACTCTACCAGGTTTCACAACTGCAACCCAGCCTTCTACAGCACCTTTACCGGAACCCATCCGGACTTCTAGAGGCTTTTTAGTATATGGTTTGTGCGGGAAAATATTGATCCATACTTTACCGCCACGTTTCATGTAACGAGTCATAGCAATACGAGCAGATTCAATCTGACGGTTAGTGATCCAACTTGCTTCTAGAGCTTGAAGACCAAACTCACCAAACTGAACTGTAGCGCCACCTTTTGTTTCACCACGCATTTTCCCACGGAATACACGACGATGTTTTACACGTTTAGGCATTAACATATTATTTGCCTCCTTCCCCAGAGTTCTTCTTAACTTTTACTGGAAGGACTTCACCACGATAAATCCATACCTTTACGCCAAGCTTACCATAAGTAGTATCAGCTTCAGCATGTGCATAATCTATATCTGCACGTAATGTATGAAGAGGGACAGTTCCTTCACTGTAGTGTTCTGCACGAGCGATATCAGCACCGCCGAGACGACCAGACACTTGTGTTTTAATTCCTTTTGCGCCAGAACGAATAGTACGTTGAATCGCTTGTTTCTGAGCACGACGGAATGATACACGACTTTCTAATTGACGAGCGATTGATTCTGCGACTAATCTCGCATCCAAATCAGCACGTTTGATTTCTACGATGTTGATGTGTACACGCTTGCCTGTAATCTCGTTAAGTTGCTTACGAAGTGTTTCTACTTCGGAACCACCTTTACCGATAACCATACCTGGCTTTGCAGTGTGGATTGTAATATTAACACGCTTAGCAGCACGCTCAATTTCAACCTTTGAAACAGATGCTTCTACAAGACGTTTTTCGATGTATTCACGGATCTTTAAGTCTTCATGTAGTAAGGACGCATAATCTTTTTCCGCGTACCATTTTGAGTCCCAGTCACGGATGACGCCTACACGTAGTCCATTAGGATGTACTTTTTGGCCCACTAATTACCCCTCCTTCTTTTCAGATACCACTAATGTGATGTGGCTTGTACGTTTGTTGATCGCACTTGCACGACCTTGTGCACGTGGACGGAAACGTTTCATTGTTGGTCCTTCATCTACGAATACTTCACTGACGATTAAGTTCTCAGTATCCATTTCGTAGTTATGTTCAGCGTTTGCAATTGCTGATTTCAATAATTTTTCCACGACTGGAGATGCCGCTTTAGGCGTAAGTCGTAGAATAGCCATAGCTTCACCTATATTCTTGCCGCGGATAAGATCAACGACCAAACGAACTTTGCGAGAAGCAATACGGACTGTGCGTACAGATGCTTTAGCTTGTTGCATCAGGATAACCTCCTCTCAAATTAGCGTTTTGTTTTCTTATCGTCGGCACCATGGCCTCGGTATGTGCGTGTAGGTACGAATTCACCTAGTTTATGACCTACCATATCTTCTGTTACATAAACAGGAACATGTTTACGTCCATCATATACTGCAATCGTCAATCCGATGAAAGTCGGGAAGATTGTTGAACGGCGTGACCATGTTTTAATAACTTGTTTCTTTTCTGAGTCTTTTTGTGCGTCAACCTTTTTTAGTAAATGGTCATCTGCAAAAGGTCCTTTTTTCAAGCTGCGGCCCATTCTGGAACCTCCTTCCAAGTATGTACTACGGTCCATCTACTGAACCGCAGTGCAATAACATTATTTTTTACGACGGCGAACGATAAGTTTATCTGATTTATTGTTCTTCGAACGTGTCTTGAATCCAAGAGTTGGTTTACCCCAAGGAGTAACAGGACTTGGACGACCGATTGGTGTACGTCCTTCACCACCACCGTGTGGGTGATCGTTAGGGTTCATTACAGATCCACGAACAGATGGGCGTTTGCCTAACCAACGTGAACGACCTGCTTTACCAATGTTGATCAATTCGTGTTGTTCGTTACCAACTTGACCGATTGTAGCACGGCAAGTAGCAAGGATCATACGAACTTCACCTGATTGTAGACGAATGATGACGTATTTGCCTTCGCGTCCTAGTAGTTGAGCAGAAGTTCCTGCAGAACGAACTAATTGTCCGCCTTTGCCTGGCTTCATTTCAATGTTGTGAATCGTAGAACCCATAGGGATGTTCTCTAATGGTAGAGCATTTCCTACGCGGATATCCGCTTCAGGTCCTGAAATGATTGTGGAACCTACTGTCAATCCTTTAGGAGCAAGGATGTATTTCTTTTCTCCATCTGCATAATTGATTAATGCGATGTTTGCCGAACGGTTTGGATCGTATTCGATCGTAGCAACGCGTCCTGGAATGCCATCTTTCCGACGTTGGAAATCGATGACACGGTATTGGCGCTTATGTCCTCCACCTTGGTGACGAACTGTCATTCTACCTTGGTTGTTACGTCCGCCTTTACGCTTGACTGGTTCAAGCAATGATTTTTCTGGTTTGCTAGCTGTAATCTCAGCAAAATCAGAAGAAGTCATGTTACGACGTCCGTTGGAGGTAGCTTTGTACTTCTTAATCGCCATTTTATGTTCCCTCCTTCATTTATTATGGGTTAATTACATTTCAAAAAGTTCGATATCTTTGGAATCAGTAGTTAGTGTAACAATTGCCTTACGACGCTTGTTTGTATAACCAGCATGTTTCCCCATACGCTTGAACTTACCTTTGTAGTTCATAACGTTAACTTTTTCAACTTTAACACCGAAGATTTCTTCAATAGCTTGTTTCACGTGAGTTTTGCTCGCGCGCGTATCAACTTCGAATGTATATTTTCTTAAGTCTTCCATTTGTTCAGAAGAACGCTCGGTAATGACCGGACGTTTCAGAATATCACGTGCTTCCATTAACCAAGCACCTCCTCGACTTTTTCTATTGCTGCTTTTGTCATTACAAGCTGGTCATGTCCGACTAGGTCTAGAACATTAATACCGTTCGCTGAAACGACGCTGATTCCTGGAATATTACGAGCAGACAATGCTACTGATTCTTCTAGGTCAGCTGTAACAAATAATGCTTTCTTAGTGATTGAAAGATCTTCAAGCACTTTTACAAAGCCCTTTGTTTTTGGTGCATCAAATGCTAAGTTTTCTAGAACGATTAGTTCTTCAGCTGCTACTTTCGTAGAAAGAGCGGATAGAAGAGCTAAACGACGAACTTTCTTAGGCATTTTATAGCTGTAACTACGTGGTGAAGGACCGAATACGATACCGCCTCCACGCCATTGTGGTGATCTGATTGAACCTTGACGAGCACGACCTGTACCCTTTTGACGCCATGGTTTACGACCGCCGCCTGCTACTTCCGCGCGAGTTTTAACCTTGTGGTTACCTTGGCGTAAAGAAGCTTGTTGTTGAACAATTGCTTCGAATAATACTGCTTCATTCGGCTCGATTCCAAAAATCGCATCGTTTAGTTCGATGTCGCCGACAGCAGAACCTGTTTGACTTACTACAGATACTTTAGGCATTCCTGTTTCCTCCTTTCTGTTTTACTCAGTTTCCTTTGATAGCACTTTTCACTTGTACAAGTGATTTACGAGCTCCAGGAACGTTACCTTTTACTAATAACAAGTTGCGCTCAGCGTCAACTCGAACGATTTCAACGTTTTGGATCGTTACTGTTTTGCCACCAGTACGTCCAGGTAATTTTTTTCCTTTGAATACGCGTTGTGCATCAACTGCTCCAAGTGAACCTGGTGCGCGATGGAAACGTGATCCGTGAGACATTGGTCCACGTGAGTAACCGTGGCGCTTAATGACACCTTGGAATCCTTTACCTTTTGAAACTCCTGTAATGTCTACTACTTCGCCTTCTGCGAATGTATCGACTTTGACTTCCTGACCAACTTCGTATGCACTAACGTCAGCTCCGCGAACTTCGCGAATGAAGCGCTTAGGTGCAGTGTTAGCTTTTGCTACATGGCCTTGTTCTGGCTTGTTTGAAAGCTTTTCACGTTTATCATCAAATCCTAGTTGGATTGACTCGTAGCCGTCTGTTTCAATTGTCTTCTTTTGAAGAACAACGTTTGGAGCAGCTTCAATCACTGTTACTGGGATTAGATCGCCGTTTTCAGCAAAAACTTGCGTCATTCCGACTTTTCTTCCTAAGATTCCTTTGGTCATTAGTCACACCTCCTGTAATATTGTTTGTTTTTATGTTTTATAGTTTAATTTCGATGTCGACGCCTGATGGTAAATCAAGCTTCATAAGTGCATCCACCGTTTGTGGCGTTGGATTCACGATATCGATTAAACGTTTGTGCGTACGCATTTCAAATTGCTCACGTGAATCTTTGTATACGTGAACAGCACGCAATACCGTGTAAACTGATCTTTCAGTTGGTAACGGAATTGGACCTGAAACACTAGCTCCAGAACGTTTAGCCGTTTCAACAATCTTTTCAGCTGACTGATCGATCATTCTGTGATCGTAAGCTTTCAATCTAATACGAATCTTTTGTTTTGCCATTATTTTCCCTCCCTTTCGCCTATTTTCTAGACAATTCTCCACGAAAATTTTCCTTACACGCGCCATGGCAAAGCGGCCGGGTGTATCGGTAACCTCTCGCTTCATCGCAGTCAAAGACCAACATTCAACATTATACATAATATAAAAGGATTGTGCAACCCTTTTGAAGAAATTAGTTTAACTTTTAATCCGTTTACTATACTACCAGCATTCTTCTTGATTTGCACGCGATTCGATGTGCACTTATAGAATCTATTTCTCATTCTATATCCGATTACATACTAACTTTAGTATCATCGAAAGCAAAAAAAATCCCGCCTCAAGGGCGGGATCAAAACAAATTATTTTGTGATTGTTGCTACAACGCCAGCTCCAACTGTACGTCCGCCTTCACGGATTGAGAATTTAGTACCTTCTTCAATCGCGATAGGAGAAATAAGTTCAACTGTCATTTCAACGTTATCTCCAGGCATAACCATTTCTACGCCTTCAGGAAGTTGAATGATACCAGTTACATCAGTTGTACGGAAGTAGAACTGAGGACGGTAGTTTGAGAAGAATGGAGTATGACGTCCACCCTCTTCTTTTGATAGAACATAAACTTCAGATTTGAACTGAGTGTGTGGAGTGATTGTTCCTGGCTTAGCAAGAACTTGTCCACGTTCGATATCTTCACGTGATACACCACGAAGAAGAGCACCGATGTTGTCGCCTGCTTCTGCATAGTCAAGAAGTTTACGGAACATCTCTACACCAGTTACAGTAGTAGCTTTTGGTTCTTCAGCAAGACCGATGATGTCAACAACATCTCCGACTTTAACTACTCCACGCTCAACACGGCCAGTTGCAACTGTACCGCGACCTGTGATTGAGAATACGTCCTCAACAGGCATCATGAATGGCTTGTCAGTGTCACGAGTTGGTGTTGGAATATAGTCATCTACCGCTTGCATAAGTTCAAGGATTTTTTCTTCCCACTCTGGCTCTCCTTCAAGAGCTTTAAGAGCTGATCCTTTGATTACAGGAATATCATCACCAGGGAAGTCGTAATCAGAAAGAAGTTCACGGATTTCCATTTCTACTAATTCAAGTAGTTCTTCGTCATCTACCATGTCACATTTGTTCATGAAGACAACTAGGTAAGGAACACCTACTTGACGTGAAAGAAGGATGTGCTCACGTGTTTGTGGCATTGGACCATCAGCAGCAGATACTACTAAGATTCCGCCGTCCATTTGTGCAGCACCAGTGATCATGTTTTTAACGTAGTCAGCGTGACCTGGGCAGTCAACGTGTGCATAGTGACGCTTGTCAGTTTCGTACTCAACGTGTGAAGTACTGATTGTAATTCCACGCTCTTTTTCTTCAGGTGCGTTATCAACGTCAGCATATGACTTTGCTTCTCCACCTTGTGCTTTAGAAAGAACTGTTGCGATTGCAGCAGTCAAAGTTGTTTTACCATGGTCAACGTGACCAATTGTTCCTACGTTTGCGTGCTCCTTGGAGCGGTCGAATTTTTCTTTACCCATTTTAGAGGTCCTCCCTTTATTTAAAAAGATTAATTTTTATAATATGGATAGTCGAATGTATACCTTCGACTATCCATATCTTACAAGTATTGCTTAAAAGAAACAAGGATGAACTTTATTATTCACCTTTGTTTTTCTTGATTACTTCTTCAGCGATAGACTTTGGAAGTTCCTCATAGTGATCAAACACCATTGAGAATACTCCGCGTCCTTGCGTGTTTGAACGTAGAGATGTTGCATAACCAAACATTTCAGCAAGTGGAACCATCGCACGAACTACTTGTGCGTTACCACGAGCTTCCATACCTTCAACACGGCCACGGCGTGATGTAATATCACCCATGATATCGCCCATGTATTCTTCCGGAATGATTACTTCTACTCTCATTGTCGGTTCAAGAATTACAGGATTACATTTTGATGCAGCATTTTTCAAAGCCATTGATGCAGCAATCTTAAATGCCATCTCGTTGGAGTCAACGTCATGGTAAGATCCGTCATACAGGCGTGCTTTGACATCGATTAATGGATATCCAGCTAAAATACCGTTATCTAACGAATCACGAATTCCCGCTTCAACTGCTGGGATATATTCACGAGGAACAGAACCACCAACAACATTATTCACGAACTCGAATCCTTTTCCTTCTTCGTTTGGACCAAATTCGATCCATACGTGACCAAACTGTCCACGTCCACCTGATTGACGAACGAATTTACCTTCGACTTCAGCTGACTGACGGAATGTTTCGCGGTAAGAAACTTGTGGTGCACCCACGTTTGCTTCCACTTTAAATTCACGACGTAGACGGTCGACGATAATATCCAAGTGAAGTTCACCCATACCTGCGATGATAACTTCTCCTGTTTCTTGATCTGTGTGCGCACGGAATGTTGGATCTTCTTCTTGTAGCTTACCAAGAGCTTGACCCATTTTATCCTGATCCGCCTTTGTTTTCGGTTCAATCGCTACAGAGATTACCGGTTCAGGGAATACCATTGATTCAAGAATGATCAATGATTTCTCGTCACATAGTGTGTCTCCAGTAGTTGTATCTTTCAAACCAACAGCAGCAGCAATTTCACCCGCGTGTACTTCAGAAATCTCTTCACGGCTGTTTGCGTGCATTTGTAGAATACGTCCTACGCGCTCACGCTTGCCTTTTGTAGAGTTTGCTACGTAAGAACCCGCTTGAAGAACACCAGAGTATATACGGAAGAATGTAAGTTTACCTACATAAGGATCCGTCATAACTTTAAACGCCAATGCTGAGAAAGGTGCTTCATCAGTTGATTCACGCACTTCCTCTTCTTCAGTCTCAGGGTTGAAGCCCATCATTGGTGGTACATCAAGTGGTGATGGTAGGTAGTCTACTACCGCATCCAGTACTAGTTGTACACCTTTGTTTTTGAAAGCAGTTCCACAAACTACAGGATAGAATTCAACTGCCAACGTAGCTTTACGAATAGCTGTTGTAAGTTCTTCTATTGTAAGTTCTTCACCGCCAAGATATTTTTCCATAAGATCTTCATCGAAATCTACAACAGCTTCGATTAGGCTCTCACGATATTTTTTAGCTAGTTCAAGATGTTCAGCAGGAATTTCTTCCACTGTCGTATCTGTTCCTAGATCATTTGGATACATAGTTGCCTTCATTTCGATTAAGTCAATAATTCCTGAGAAGTTATCTTCCGCACCGATCGGCAATTGAATAGGATGTGCATTCGCTTGTAGGCGATCACGTAGTGTTCCTACAGAATAAAGGAAGTCAGCACCCGTCTTATCCATTTTGTTTACGAATACAAGACGTGGTACTTTGTAGTTTGTCGCTTGACGCCAAACTGTCTCTGTTTGTGGTTCAACACCTGATTGAGCATCAAGTACCGCTACAGCACCATCCAATACGCGAAGTGAACGTTCAACTTCAACTGTGAAGTCTACGTGCCCCGGTGTATCGATGATATTTACGCGGTGACCTTTCCATGCTGCTGTTGTTGCAGCGGAAGTAATCGTGATTCCACGTTCTTGCTCTTGCTCCATCCAGTCCATTTGTGATGCACCTTCGTGCGTTTCACCAATCTTGTGGATTTTACCTGTGTAAAAAAGGATCCGCTCAGTTGTCGTTGTCTTACCAGCGTCAATGTGAGCCATGATACCAATGTTACGAGTATTCTCTAGTGAGAACTCTCTAGCCATTTTGTAATCTCCTTCCGTTTCGGATTACTGCTATTGTTTATCCGACCTTACCAGCGATAGTGAGCGAATGCTCTGTTGGCTTCAGCCATTTTATGCATTTCTTCACGGCGTTTAACAGAAGCACCTGTGTTATTTGATGCATCAAGAATTTCATTCGCTAGACGTTCTTCCATTGTTTTTTCTCCACGTGTACGTGAATAGTTTACAAGGTAACGAAGACCTAGAGTCGAACGACGTTCAGGGCGTACTTCAACCGGCACTTGATAGTTAGCTCCACCTACGCGGCGAGCGCGCACTTCAAGAACTGGCATTACATTATTTAAAGCTGCTTCGAATACTTCGATTGGCTCTTGTCCAGAACGTTCTTTAACAATTTCGAACGCTCCATAAAGAATCTTTTGAGAAGTACCTTTTTTACCGTCTACCATCATTTTGTTGATAAGGCGGCTTACAAGCTTGGAATTATAAATCGGATCAGGTAGTACATCACGTTTTGTTACTGGACCTTTACGAGGCATAATTAGTTCCTCCTTTCAATATGGTTAGTTTTGTCTTACTTCTTAACTTTGGGCTTTTTAGCTCCATACATTGAACGGCTTTGCATACGGCCAGTAACTCCAGCTGTATCAAGTGCCCCACGTACGATATGGTAACGAACACCCGGTAAATCTTTTACGCGTCCTCCGCGGATTAGTACCACACTGTGTTCTTGCAAGTTGTGGCCTTCACCTGGAATATATGCGTTTACTTCCAATGTATTAGTTAAACGAACACGAGCATACTTACGTAGCGCCGAGTTTGGCTTCTTAGGAGTCATAGTACCAACACGTGTACAAACACCTCTTTTTTGTGGTGAGTTCACGTTTGTCATAGACTTTTTAAAGCTGTTATAGCTTTTTCCTAGAGCCGGAGACTTAGAATTTTCCGTTTTCGATTTACGAGGTTTACGGACTAATTGATTAATTGTAGGCATCAGGTTGTTCCTCCTTCCGAGCTTTTTATAATACCACACACCCAGGTGGTTCATTTTTGAGTAAAAACAAAGTTTTTGTGCGTGCACACACAAAAACGGGTGACAGTAACTCCAGAGATCTCTGCTTACTGTTATTTTATAATGATGATTGCTTATCGCCTTGCACTTATTCGAAAGAACATTTTTCTTCCTGATAAGTTAACGGTCAACAACTATCAACCTTTTGTATATTATCATCTTCACAACGACTTGTCAACAAATTTAAGAAAATAAACGGGAACGATGTCCCGTTTATTTTTATTAAGCTGTAATAGTCTCTTCTACTTCATCATGTTGCATTTTTATTTGACGGTATCTCTGCATACCAGTACCTGCAGGAACCAATTTCCCAATAATAACGTTTTCTTTCAGACCTAGCAACTCATCTGTTTTACCTTTAATAGCTGCATCTGTAAGAACTCTAGTCGTTTCTTGGAATGATGCGGCTGACAAGAACGATTCCGTTTCAAGTGAAGCTTTCGTAATTCCAAGAATTACAGGACGTGAAGTAGCTGGAACTTTACCCGCTAACAACACCTTTTCGTTCGCTTCAGAAAATTGGTGGATATCCAATAATGAACCTGGAAGAAGATCCGTGTCTCCTGCTTCGATAACTCGAACTTTACGAAGCATTTGACGTACCATCACTTCAACGTGCTTATCACCAATCTCTACACCTTGCATACGGTAAACTTTTTGAACTTCTTTCAACAGATACTCTTGTACAGTTGAAACGTCCTTTACTATGATCAATTGTTTAGGATCAATTGAACCTTCAGTAATAGTTTGTCCACGCTCAACCACATCGCCTACTTCTACGCTTAAACGCGCATTATACAACGTAGGATATTTACGTGTTTCTACTTCGCCTTCAATAGTGATTTCTTTTAACCCTTCACGGATTTCATCAATTTCAATAACCGTACCTGCAATTTCAGAAATAACCGCTACACCTTTCGGATTCCGGGATTCGAAAATCTCCTGAATACGTGGAAGACCTTGTGTAATATCATCTCCAGCAACTCCACCTGTGTGGAATGTACGCATCGTTAACTGCGTTCCTGGTTCTCCGATAGATTGTGCCGCAATGATTCCCACTGCTTCCCCTACTTCTACCGTCTCTCCAGTAGCCAAGTTGATACCGTAACATTTTTTACATACGCCATGTTTTGTATTACAAGTAAATGCAGAACGAATCGTCACTTCTTCGATACCGGCTTGAATTACTATGTTCGCTATGTCCGCAGTAATTAATCCGTTTTTCTCAAGAATGACTTCACCTGTTTCCGGATGTTTGATAGTCTTCTTCGTGTGTCGACCTTCAATACGCTCAAACAGTGTTTCGATCATTTCATTTCCTTCGGTTAATGCAGTAATCGCAAGACCGCGGTCTGTTCCGCAATCTTCTTCACGAACGATAACATCTTGCGCTACATCTACGAGACGACGAGTCAAGTAACCTGAATCGGCAGTCTTCAGTGCTGTATCGGCAAGACCTTTACGCGCACCGTGTGTAGAGATAAAGTATTCGAGTACTGTTAGCCCCTCACGGAAGGAAGATTTGATCGGAAGTTCGATAATCCGCCCAGCCGGGTTGGCCATTAGTCCACGCATACCAGCAAGTTGTGTAAAGTTTGATGCGTTACCACGGGCTCCGGAGTCACTCATCATAAAGATCGGGTTTTCAATATCCAATGAATCCATTAGCTTATTCTGGATGATATCCTTCGCATGGCTCCAATAAGAGATGACACGATCATAGCGCTCTTCTTCGGTAATTAAACCACGTCGGAACTGTTGCGTGACTTTGTCAACTTTTTCTTGTGCTTCATGAAGAATCTCTGCTTTATTTGGCAAAACGACGATATCGGAAATACCGATCGTAATTCCAGCACGAGTAGAATATTTAAATCCTAGGTTTTTCATTCTATCCAACATTCTAGAAGTTTCTGTAATGTGGAAGCGTCGGAAGATTTCCGCGATAATTTCCCCAAGGATTGCTTTTTTGAATGGCGTGATCAGTTCTGCTTCTTGCAAATGTTCCTTAACATTCACTGTTCCGTCGATGAAATACTTTTCAGGTGTTTCTACCTGTAAGTTTTGATTCGTCGGTTCGTTAATATACGGGAACGATTCCGGTAGAATCTCATTGAAAATGATTTTACCTACAGTCGTTAACAATAGCTGACTATTTTGCTTATCCGTAAACGTTGGATTGTTAATACTGCCAGCCTGAACTGCGATGCGGGAATGTAAGTGAACGTGTCCTGTTTGATAGGCGATTAACGCTTCATTCGGATCACTGAACACAGAACCTTCTCCAGCTGCATTTTTACGCTCGACTGTTAAGTAATAGTTACCAAGAACCATATCCTGTGAAGGAGTTACAACTGGTTTTCCGTCTTTCGGATTCAAAATGTTTTGGGCAGCTAACATCAATAAACGCGCTTCAGCTTGAGCTTCAGCAGATAGCGGTACGTGAACAGCCATTTGGTCACCATCGAAGTCAGCGTTGTAAGCTGTACATACTAGCGGGTGTAATGTAATTGCGCGCCCTTCGACCAGTATCGGTTCAAACGCCTGAATCCCTAGACGGTGAAGCGTTGGTGCTCGGTTAAGAAGCACTGGATGTTCTTTGATGACATCTTCCAATACATCCCACACTTCGGAATGAAGACGTTCAATTTTACGTTTCGCACTCTTGATGTTATGCGCCAAATTGCGTTCTACTAATTCTTTCATAACGAACGGCTTAAATAGCTCAATCGCCATTTCTTTTGGCAGACCGCATTGGTACATTTTCAAGTTAGGGCCTACTACGATAACCGAACGACCAGAATAGTCTACACGTTTACCAAGTAAGTTCTGGCGGAAACGTCCTTGCTTACCTTTCAGCATGTGAGAAAGTGATTTCAACGGACGGTTGCCTGGACCCGTTACAGGTCTTCCACGACGGCCATTATCTACTAGTGCATCTACTGCTTCTTGAAGCATCCGCTTCTCGTTCTGAACGATAATACCAGGCGCTCCTAAATCCAATAGACGCTTCAGACGATTGTTCCGGTTAATAACCCTACGGTAAAGATCATTCAAGTCAGATGTTGCAAAACGCCCTCCGTCTAGCTGTACCATAGGACGTAATTCAGGAGGGATAACAGGAAGTACTTCCAATACCATCCATTCCGGACGATTTCCAGAGTTACGGAAAGATTCCACGACTTCCAGACGTCGGATTGCGCGTGTACGACGCTGACCTTGTACTGTTTTCAACTCTTCTTTCAATGAATCTGTTTCTTTATCCAAGTCGATTGCACGAAGTAGCTGCTCGATTGCTTCTGCTCCCATTGCAGCTTGGAATTTAGAACCATATTTTTCACGGTACAAACGGTACTCTTTTTCAGAAAGCAGCTGTTTACGCTCAAGTGGCGTATCCGCCGGTTCGACAACTACGTAAGATGCAAAGTAGATAATCTCTTCCAATGCACGTGGTGTCATATCCAGAATCAAGCCCATACGGCTAGGAATTCCTTTGAAGTACCAAATATGTGTGACAGGTGCCGCAAGCTCGATGTGACCCATTCGTTCGCGACGTACTTTTTGACGCGTTACCTCTACGCCACAACGATCACAGACAACGCCCTTATAACGAACCCGTTTATATTTACCACAGTGACATTCCCAATCTTTCGTTGGGCCGAAGATTCTCTCACAGAATAATCCGTCTTTCTCTGGCTTTAGTGTACGGTAATTGATCGTTTCAGGTTTTTTCACTTCTCCATACGACCAAGAGCGAATCTTGTCAGGTGAAGCAAGGCCAATTTTCATATACTCAAAATTATTAACATCTATCAAGGAGCCAACCTCCCTTTAGTCTAATCGCCATAACGGCTTATCAGTCAACTTAACTTGTAATAGTACATTCACGTAAGACATTCTTCTTACTGAATAAAATAGAAGAGGGTGCTCGAAGCCCTCTTCTATTCGTTTTTGTTTGGTTTATTTACATTTCAGATTAGCGTTATCGATTTTAGGCGATCGGCTGATCTTCTTTCATCAAGTTCAATGCGTCAGTTGGTTGCAAGTCTTCTTCGTCATCTAGATCACGAAGCTCAATTTCTTCAAAGTCTTCCGTCAACATTTTCACGTCTAATCCCAAACTCTGAAGTTCTTTGATTAGTACTTTAAATGATTCCGGTACACCTGGTTGAGGTACGCTATCACCTTTGACAATCGCTTCATATGTTTTCACACGACCTACGACGTCATCGGATTTGACTGTTAAGATTTCTTGCAATGTATAAGCAGCACCATACGCTTCCAGTGCCCATACTTCCATTTCCCCGAAACGTTGTCCACCGAACTGGGCTTTACCGCCGAGTGGTTGCTGCGTAACGAGTGAGTATGGCCCAGTAGAACGCGCGTGCAACTTATCATCTACCATGTGGGCAAGTTTGATCAAGTACATAACGCCGACTGACACGCGGTTATCAAATGGTTCACCTGAACGGCCATCGTATAGCATTGTTTTACCGTCACGGTTCATTCCCGCTTCTTCCATTGTAGCCCAAACGTCTTCTTCGTTTGCACCATCAAATACAGGAGAAGCAGTGTGAATGCCTAGACTGCGCGCAGCCATACCAAGATGCATTTCAAGAACCTGTCCGATATTCATACGTGATGGAACCCCAAGTGGGTTCAACATGACATCGATCGGTGTACCATCTGGAAGGAACGGCATTTCCGATTCAGGTAAAATTCGGGAAATAACACCCTTATTACCGTGACGTCCTGCCATCTTATCTCCAACAGAGATTTTACGCTTCTGTACGATATATACTCGTACCAACTGGTTTACTCCTGGGGATAGCTCATCGCCATCTTCACGGTTAAAGACTTTAACATCCAGAACGATTCCGCCTGCTCCATGGGGTACACGTAATGAAGTATCGCGAACTTCGCGTGCTTTTTCCCCAAAGATTGCATGTAGAAGACGTTCTTCCGCGGTCAATTCCGTAACTCCCTTAGGCGTTACTTTACCGACCAAGATATCACCATCTCGTACTTCTGCACCGATACGGATAATTCCTCTGTCGTCCAAGTTGCGCAATGCATCTTCTCCGACGTTTGGAATATCACGCGTGATTTCTTCTGGTCCAAGCTTAGTATCACGTGCCTCTGATTCATATTCTTCAATATGAACGGAAGTGAATACATCATCTTTCACCAGACGCTCACTCATGATAATCGCATCCTCATAGTTGTAGCCATCCCATGTCATGAATGCTGTTAGAACGTTGCGACCAAGCGCAAGTTCTCCTTGTTCCATTGATGGTCCGTCCGCAAGAATATCAAGCGGTTTTACGCGGTCGCCAACTTTTACAATCGGGCGTTGGTTATAGCAAGTTCCCTGGTTCGAACGAATGAATTTAGACAAACGACAAACGACAAGGTCACCCTTGACTTCTTTACCGCCCACTTCTTCAATGCGACGAATACGAATTTCTTTCGCTTCAACGTGTTCTACGATACCGTGGTATTTAGATACAACAGCCGCCCCTGAATCACGCGCGGAAATATGTTCCATACCTGTACCCACAAATGGTGCTTCAGGATTTAATAAAGGAACTGCTTGACGTTGCATGTTCGCACCCATCAACGCACGGTTAGAGTCATCATTTTCTAAGAACGGAATACATGCAGTAGCTGCAGATACAACTTGCTTAGGTGAAACGTCCATATAGTCTATTTGTTCGCGGCGGAATACAGTATTATCCCCTTGGAAACGACCTACCACGCCCTCATTAGTAAATGATCCGTCTTCCTCAAGTAGTGAGTTAGCCTGTGCTACAACATAGTTATCTTCAATATCTGCTGTCAAATAATCAATTTGCGCTGTAACGCGACCCGTTTCAGGATCTACTTTACGATAAGGAGTTTCAATGAAACCAAATTGGTTCACTTTCGCGAATGTAGACAGCGAGTTAATCAATCCAATGTTCGGTCCCTCTGGTGTTTCAATTGGACACATACGACCATAGTGAGAGTAGTGAACGTCACGAACTTCCATTCCTGCTCGCTCTCGAGTCAAACCACCAGGTCCTAGTGCAGATAAACGACGCTTATGCGTCAATTCAGCCAATGGATTTGTTTGGTCCATGAACTGAGAAAGCTGTGAACTTCCGAAGAACTCTTTGATTGATGCAATAACTGGACGGATATTGATCAATTGTTGGGGTACGATAGATTGCGTGTCATTGATAGACATTCTCTCTTTAACCACACGCTCCATACGGGAAAGACCGATACGGAATTGGTTTTGAAGTAATTCACCAACAGAACGCAAACGACGATTACCAAGATGGTCAATATCATCCGTGTTCCCTACACCATGCAAGAGGTTAAAGAAATAGCTAATAGAAGCAACGATATCCGAAGGGGTAATATGTTTAATAGACTCGTCTACTTCAGCGTTAGAAATGACGTTGATCACTTGCTTTTCTTCACTTTTCGGTGCGTAAATCTTTAGCGTCTGGATAACCATTGGTTCTTCCAATATAGACCCTACATGTTCAATCGACTCAGTATTGATACCTTGAGATAAAAACGGTAGTAATTTATCTAATGTACGTCGATCGATTAGCTGATCTTTTTCCACTAAAATCTCGCCAGTTTCAGGGTCGACAAGTGTTTCAGCAGCTGTTTGATTGAACAATCGATTTTGCAAGTGAAGCTTCTTATTCATTTTATAACGACCGACATTCGCTAAATCATAGCGCTTCGGATCAAAGAAACGTGAATACAAAAGACTTCTTGCGCTGTCTAGTGTTGGTGGTTCACCTGGACGAAGTCGCTCATAGATTTCAAGCATCGCTTTTTCTGAAGTCTCGGTATTATCTTTCTCTAATGAATTTCGTAAATACTCATTATCACCGATTAAATCAATAATTTCTTGATCAGTAGAGAAGCCTAACGCACGCAATAAAACAGTGATTGGCAACTTACGAGTACGGTCGATACGGACATGCACTACGTCTTTTGCATCTGTTTCATATTCAAGCCATGCTCCACGGTTCGGAATAACAGTAGCGCCAAATCCACGCTTACCATTTTTATCCGTCTTATCATTATAGTAAACACTTGGCGAACGAACGAGCTGTGAAACAATAACACGCTCAGCTCCGTTAATAATGAATGTTCCGTTTTCTGTCATGAGTGGGAAATCTCCCATGAAAACGTCTTGTTCCTTTACATCGCCTGTTTCTTGGTTATGAAGACGTACTTTTACACGAAGTGGTGCGGCATATGTCACATCGCGCTCTTTTGATTCGTCTACCGGATATTTTGGTTCACCCAGTTTGTAATCGATAAATTCCAAGGATAAGTTACCTGTGAAATCCTGGATAGGAGAAATATCCCGGAACATTTCACGTAACCCCTCTTCTAAGAACCACTCGTAAGATGCCGTTTGAATTTCAATCAAATTCGGCAAGTCGAGTACTTCTTTGATTCGCGCGAAACTTCTACGCTGACGATGTTGACCATACTGAACTAAATGACCTGTCAACTCATTCACCCCTCATTAAAACAATATTAGTTTTTTGCAAAATCAGAAATTCCGCTGTGACTTCGAAAAAACAAAAAGAAAACGAGTTCCGACAAGAGCTCATTTTCGATTTCACAATCTTTATCCAAACATCAATATGCCTTTTCCTCTACTACATCACACAAAAGGGCATACAGCTGCAATATAAATATTTATGCATTCAATAATGCTACTACAAGATGTCGATCCTGTCAAACTTTTTTCGCCACCAAAATAAAGTAGCCTTTTTTCTTGGCAACCGTATCCACATTACCAAACAACTTCTTCAAGTAATCTATTGTGGATGGAGCTCCTTGTTTCTTTTGAATGACAACCCATAACTCCCCACCCGAAGTCAATTTTTCATAAGCACCGTCGTAGAATGAAAAGACTGTTTGCTTACCTGCTCTAATAGGTGGATTCGTTATAATTGCAGCAAAACCATCAGATTGAACTTGATCGATTCCACTACTTTCATAAATTTGTATATTGGTGATCTTGTTTTGCTGGGCATTTATTTTACAAAGAGCCAATGCTCGCTCGTTAACATCAACCATATGGACAAGCCGTTCAGGGAAATCTGACGCAATAGACAAGGCAATCGGACCATAGCCGCAACCTATTTCCAATAAGTCTCCCCCGACTGATGGTACTTTAAACGTTTCAGCGAGCAATTTTGACCCTTCATCTATGCTACCTTTACTGAATACACCAGCATCTGTTGTGAACGAAAAGACTTTGTTGCGAATCTCAGCCTTCCACTGCTTGGGGGCACTTGACACTTGGGGACTTTTTGAATAGTAATGCTCTCCCATACATACACCTCCTGCGTAGAGTTACATTATCTGTATATGAAGAAAAAAGCCCGTCAGATAGACGGGCTTTTCTCAGGGAAGTAGAAATTACTTAACTTCTACAGATGCGCCAACTTCTTCAAGTTTAGCTTTCATTTCTTCTGCTTCTTCTTTAGTTGCTGCTTCTTTAACAGCTTTAGGAGCTTCGTCTACAAGAGCTTTAGCTTCTTTCAAGCCTAGGCCAGTGATTTCACGAACAGCTTTGATAACTTTGATCTTTTGATCTCCAGCTGATGCAAGGATTACGTCGAATTCAGTTTGCTCTTCAGCTGCTTCTGAAACTGCTCCAGCTGCTGCAACTGGTGCTGCTGCTGTTACGCCGAATTCTTCTTCGATTGCTTTAACAAGGTCGTTTAGTTCAAGAACTGTCATTTCTTTGATTGCGTCTAAAATTTGTGCATTAGTCATTTTAAGTTCCTCCTGGAAAGTTGTATTTAACCGGCTAGTTTGTTCCGGTCATAGTCAAAATGCGAAATTAAGCACCTTGCTCTTCTTTTTGTTCTGCAACTGCTTTTGTAGCAAGTGCAAAGTTTCGTACTGGCGCTTGAAGAACGCTGAGTAGCATAGATAGTAGACCATCGCGAGACGGTAGAGTAGCCAATGCTTTCACATCTTCAGCTGATGCAACGTTTCCTTCAATCACACCCGCTTTAATTTCAAGCTTGTCGTTCTTTTTAGCGAAATCATTTAAGATTTTAGCTGGCGCTACTACGTCTTCTGTTGAGAAGGCGATAGCGTTTGGACCTGTCAAGTTTTCATTCAAACCTTCTAGTCCTGCAACTACTGTCGCACGACGCACCATTGAGTTTTTATAAACTTTGAACTCGATGCCCGCTTCACGAAGTTGTTTACGCAATTCTGTAACTTGTGAAACCGTAAGACCACGGTAATCGACAACTACTACAGATGCTGCTGTTTGCAACTTCTCAGCGACTTCTGATACGACCGCTTGTTTAGCTTCTAAAATTTTGCTCATGTTGACACCTCCTGGTAATTAGGGTCACTTATACCGATATAAAAAGCCCTCAACGTCTAAGACATGAGGGCAGAAAAGTCGTCATCTTTAAAAAAGAGCGTCTTGTCCTCGGCAGGAGCATTAAGTGGCAAGCCACACCTGCTGTCTTCGGTACAAATGGTTATCATCATAACAAGCGTAATCTTAACAGATCACTTTATGCTTGTCAATTATTTTTTAACAGTAACGCTTGACGGATCTACTTTTACAGCAGGACCCATAGTTGTCGTAACGTTTACTGATTTCATGTATGTTCCTTTTGACGATGACGGTTTAGCTTTTTGAATCGTTTCAAAGATAGTCAAGAAGTTTTCTTCCAACTTCTCGTTATCGAAAGAAGCTTTCCCGATTGGCGCATGGATGATTCCAGCTTTGTCCGCACGGTATTCAACTTTACCTGCTTTGATTTCTTCAATAGCTTTCGTTACGTCGAATGTTACTGTACCTGTTTTCGGGTTCGGCATAAGACCTTTTGGTCCAAGTACGCGACCAATCTTACCAACTTCGCCCATCATGTCAGGTGTAGCAACGATTACATCAAATTCGAACCAACCTTGTTGAATTTTAGCAATTAATTCTGCGTCGCCTACGTAGTCTGCGCCCGCAGCTTCTGCTTCTTTAACTTTTTCACCTTTAGCGAATACTAATACGCGTTGAGTTTTACCAGTACCATTAGGAAGCACTACTGCTCCACGGATTTGCTGATCGTTTTTACGTGTATCAATACCAAGACGGAAAGCTACTTCAACTGTTGCATCAAAATTAGTAGTAGTTGTCTTTTTAGCAAGTTCAATTGCTTCTTTCGCAGAGTATGTAGCTGTACGATCTACAAGCTTCGATGCATCTACGAATTTTTTACCTCTTTTAGCCATCAGAATTTTCCTCCTCATTTGTGGTTTTAACGGATTAAACCTCCCACTTAATGAAGGCTGCGAATCTCATTCGACCGCAGCCTCCACCTTCAAACAATTGCTGTATTATGAAAAACCAAAATCAGTCTTCGATTTTGAATCCCATACTGCGAGCAGTACCTTCGACCATTGCCATCGCCGCTTCAACTGACGCCGCGTTTAAGTCTGGCATCTTTTGTTCTGCGATTTCTCTAACTTTATCACGCTTAACTGTAGCAACTTTGTTTTTATTAGGCTCACCTGAACCCTTTTGAACGTTTGCTGCAACCTTTAGCAATACTGCTGCTGGCGGAGTTTTTGTGATGAATGTAAATGAACGGTCCTCGAATACTGAGATTTCAACTGGGATAATTAGACCAGCTTGATCTGCTGTACGAGCGTTAAATTCTTTACAGAATCCCATAATGTTAACACCTGCTTGACCTAATGCCGGCCCTACTGGTGGTGCTGGATTTGCTTTACCAGCTGGAATTTGCAATTTCACTACTTTAGTAACTTTTTTAGCCACGAGACACACCTCCTTAAGTCCGTGATGTGGTAATTGGGTTGCCCCTCCCACTCAAATATGTGCCTGCCGACGATGTCGGTAGAATTGGTTAATCCGTACAGACTAAGTCTGACCTTTGAAATGATACCACCATTACACAGATTTTGCAAGAGGGAAATCCCTATTACCCATCAATCCATTTTTTCTACTTGATCAAACGAAAGTTCCATTTTCGTTTCGCGTCCGAACATATCAACACTTACGACCACTTTACCTTTGTCCATTTCAATCTCTTCCACTTTACCTTCAAAGTTGGCAAACGGCCCTTCTAACACCGTTACACTTTCACCTACTCCAAAATCGATATCTACACGCTGCTCTTTCATACCCATTTGCTTTAGGATGAATTCTACTTCTTCCGGCAACAACGGTGTAGGCTTCGCTCCACCACCTGATGAACCGATAAACCCAGTAACACCTGGCGTATTGCGAACAACGTACCACGAGTCATCTGTCATGATCAATTCAACCAAAACATAGCCTGGGAACGTTTTACGCATAACCGTTTTCTTTTTACCATCTTTAATATCCGTCTCTTCTTCTTCCGGAATGACGACACGGAATATCTTATCAGACATGCCCATTGTCTCGACACGTTTTTCAAGATTAGCCTTTACTTTGTTCTCATACCCTGAGTACGTATGCACAACATACCAATTTTTATCCATTTCCATGACATTGAGGACTGCGCGTCCGTCCCTCCTTTAAATTAAAGCTGAAAAAACCCGTTTATTCATCAAAACGGGATATTCTCACGCTATTCATACTTTCTTTATTACAGACCTGTATACCATTTCATTACTCCAGAGATTCCTAAATCCACTACGAAGAAATAGACAGCCATGAATATAACCGTCGAAATAACGACTACAGTATACTTTGTTAGTTCTTTACGTTTCGGCCAGCTGACTTTCCGCATTTCCGAAACGACTTTTTTCAAAAAATCGGTAATCTTGCCCATTCTTCTCCAACCCTTCCGAATGACATAGCGTTCTGACTCGAACTCTATGTAACTGGTCAAATGGTTTGCTTATGCAATGTATGCGCATTGCAATGACTGCAAAACTTCTTTATACTCATTCTTCCCTCACGGCCGTTGTTGCCAGCGGGTAAAGAATAGTTTCGCGAACCACATATCTCACAGCTTAAAGTTATTTTTTTCGACATTTCAATTCACCTAATTCAAGACAATAGTCTCGCTAAAGAGTACCATTTAACTAACGATATGTCAATTTACTATTGATAAGTTTAACGTACCAAATCCACCGCCATCGAGTGTTCCAATTTGCGTTTGATCCGTTGCAAAGCATTATCTATCGATTTCACTTGGCGATTCAACACTTCAGAAATTTCGCGATAGGATTGACCTTCTAAATACAATGTTAATACTTCTTTTTCCAATCCGCTTAACACTTTATTCATCTCTTTTTCCATGAATGTGAAGTTTTCTTTATGGATTATCAAATCTTCAGGGTCATCTAATGTAGAGCCCGATATGATATCTAGCAACGTTCGCTCCTGATCTTCATCATACATCGGCTTGTCCAACGAAATAGACGTATTTAGTGGAATATGTTTTTGACGCGTGGCAGTTTTAATAGCTGTAATAATTTGTCGCGTAATACATAGCTCAGCAAAGACTTTAAAGGAGCTTAATCTGTCAGGACGGAAATCACGTATCGCTTTATAGAGTCCGATCATTCCTTCTTGCATGATATCTTCACGATCTCCACCAATAATGAAATACGCTCTTGCTTTCATTCGGACAATTGGCTGAAATTTAGTTATTAAAAAATCTAATACATCCGAATTCCCTAAATGGATCAATTCCACCATTTCTTCATCAGATAGTTTAGAAAACTCGTTTTTACTCTTTACATTTTCCATGTCCCGCACCAACCTCTCCACCCCAGAGTACTAATTGGTTTTATATGCCAGTATAGACGCGGTGATTTTTCACGTCAACTACTCATTTTCCACCACGTCTCATTTTTTCGAATTCCGCTGCCACTTCATCTGTCAGAGGAATTTTTGATAGAGGCCGTTGTTCTATTGAATCTTTTAACTTTTGCGCAATTACGCGATCCACTTCTTTCATAGCAATTTCTAACTCCCGTGCAGAGATGCGGAGTGCACCCTGGGCAAACACTACCCATTGTTCTACAAGATCTGAAGTAGCTACATGGATTTGCGTCAAACGACCGGATAATTCGGACACCAATTTTTCAATCCGCTCATCCGCCGTTTCATTCTCTCTTGTAAAGACGACTTCTACACGGTATTGTTTTTTTCGTTTTTCGATACCTGGTACCAGGTGGGCATCGAATATTACAATGACACGCCATCCCCTATTGGCCTGAAATTCCGCCATCCGCTCAATAAGTCGATCACGCGCTTGCGCAAAATCTTCTTGTTTCAGTTGTTGCAGTTCAGGCCACGCACCGATGATGTTATATCCATCAACGAGTAGCACATCTTTCTTCATGATGTAGCCTGAGCGGATTGACGCTTTCGTAGAACTTCATACATCAATAATGCCGCCGCTACCGAAGCATTTAATGACGTAACTTTTCCGACCATTGGCAATCCATAAAGGAAATCGCATCTTTCTCGCAAAATGCGTGACATCCCTTTACCTTCACTACCTATAATGACAGCCAAAGGTAATGTGGCATCCATATGGCGATAATCAGTGGCATTGGAAGCATCCGTTCCCGCAATCCAAATCCCTTGTCTCTTTAGCTCATCCACAGTTTGGGACAAATTATTCACACGCACAACGGGTATATGTTCAATCGCACCTGTTGACGCTTTCGCCACTACACCTGTCAAACCAACAGCACGTCTCTTCGGAATGATGATGCCATGCACGCCTGAAGCATCAGCAGTTCGTAAGATAGATCCTAGATTATGTGGATCTTCTAGCTCATCAAGAATGATGAAGAACGGATCTTCTTGCCTTTCTTTAGCAATTGCAAATAAGTCTTCCAGCTCCGCATAATCGTAAGCGGCAACTGAAGCGAGAATTCCTTGGTGACTCAGATCCGTCATACCATCCAATTTCTGCTTCGGTGCTGTCTGCACAACTACTCCCGCTTCTTTAGCAAGCTTCATAATTTCGCCGATACTTTTCTTATTAACGCCTTCTGCTACCCAGATTTTATTCAGTTGTCTTCCTGAACGTAGCGCTTCTACGACAGGGTTTCTTCCACCAATCAATTCAACTTCTAACTCTGTCATGCTTTCTCCTCCTCAGGCTGCTCCACCAGTCGAATAGCTGTCTCGATCAGTTCAGCCAGTCGCTCTTGCCGATCCAATAAATGTACATACCCGAGAACTGCTTCGAATGCAGAGCTATAATTATATGTTGTCACATCAGTGTTTTTGGGGACAGATCCCGCCTTCGCATTGCGACCACGGCGCATTACCGCCAATTCTTCTTCCGTGAGAATTTGTTGATCTCTCATCGTTAGGATAATTCGCGCCTGTGCTTTCGCAGAGACAAAGCGCGTAGCTTCCTTATGCAAAATTTGCGGTTTTACACGTCCACGGCGTAGTAAATGTTCTCTAACTGCTGTTTCATATACGGCATCTCCCATATAAGCAAGGGCTAGTGCATTGAGTTGTTTAACGTCTATTTCACGTAATTTCTCCACGCCGTTATCCTCTTTTCCAGCGAGTACCTTGCGCTGTATCTTCTAAAATAATCCCTCGCACTTTTAGTTCATCACGAATTTCATCCGACCGTGCAAAATCACGATTTTTCCGAGCATCAAGACGTTCCTGGATCAATTTATCCACTTCATCATCCACTAATTCATCCGCGCTATCAAAAGGCAATCCAAGTACACCCATTAACAGATCAAACGCTTCGATGAATTGCTGAAGTACGTGACGGTCTGTATTTTTCTCAAGCAAGTAAACATTTGCCTGTTTGGACAGTTCAAAAATTGACGCGATTGCATTAGCAGTATTGAAGTCATCATCCATTGATTTCTCAAATGCGTTAACTTGGTCGCTGATCTTATTTAACCATGACTCGGAATTTTCCGCCAGATCCGCCGAAATCGTCAGACGATGCTGCAAGTTGCTGTACGAAGTCCGGATACGCTCCAATCCATTCGCCGCACTCTCTACAAGTTCCTGTGCAAAGTTGACCGGATGACGATAGTGCACAGATAGCATGAAGAAACGCAGTACCTTCGGGTCGATTTGCTTACGAATATCATGTACCAAAATAAAGTTACCTAAAGACTTTGACATTTTTTCATTATCAATATTGATATACCCGTTATGCATCCAATAGTTGGCGAAAGTTTTGCCTGTAGCTGCTTCAGACTGCGCGATTTCATTTTCATGGTGCGGGAATGTTAAATCTTGCCCACCTGCATGAATATCAATGGTATCCCCGAGAAGTTGCTTGGCCATTACCGAACATTCGATATGCCACCCCGGCCGTCCCTTGCCCCACGGACTATTCCACGAAATTTCTTCTCTTTTTGCCGATTTCCAAAGTGCAAAATCAAGAGGATCTGTTTTGATGGCGTTTTCTTCCACCCGCGCACCTACTTTTAGTTCATCAATAGATTGGTGTGAAAGTTTCCCATAGCCTTCGAATTCACGTGTACGGAAATAGACATCTCCATAAGACTCGTAGGCAAATCCTTTATCGATAAGAACTTGGATGAATTCCACAATGTCATGAATATGCTCAGTTACTCGAGGATGTGCAGTTGCTACTTCACAGCCGAGAGCACTAACATCTTCGTGATACGCCGCAATGAAACGCTCGGTTAATTCTCCAACTTCTTCATTTAATTCATTCGCTGCTTTAATAATTTTGTCGTCTACGTCCGTGAAGTTCGAGACGTAATTCACCTCATACCCCCGGTATTCCAAGTAGCGGCGAATCGTGTCAAATGCAATCACAGGACGAGCGTTTCCGATATGAATATAGTTATAAACGGTCGGTCCACAGACATACATTTTAACCTTTCCTTCTTCTATTGGAATAAACTTTTCTTTCTTACGTGTCAATGTATTATAAAGTTGAATGCTCATGTAAATCTCCTTCTTTTTCATTCATAGTTTCCAACTGCTCAGTACGCAGCTTTAACTCCTGAATTTGCTTTTCTAATCGCTTGATTTCATCCGCAATCGGATCTTGCGTAGAATGATCCAGTTTACTTTTCACACGTACCCCATTTGAAATAACGATCTTCCCTGGTATCCCAACCACTGTAGAGTTGGGCGGCACTTCTTTCAAAATGACCGAACCCGCTCCTACCTTACTATTCTCACCGATCGTGATGGAACCAAGTACTTTGGCACCTGACGCAACCAATACATTATCACAGAGCGTCGGATGTCGCTTACCGCCTTCTTTACCCGTCCCGCCCAATGTGACTCCTTGATACAGTGTCACATCATCACCAATTTCACATGTTTCTCCTATTACTACACCCATCCCATGATCGATGAAAAGACGTCTACCTATCACGGCTCCAGGATGAATTTCGATACCCGTAAAGAATCTGCTAACTTGCGATACTACACGGGCCAAGAAACGGAGATTACGCTTATAAAACACATGTGCAATACGGTGCATCCAAATTGCATGCAACCCCGAATACGTTAAGATTACTTCAATCGTGCTGCGGGCTGCCGGATCTTGATCGAAAATACACCGAATATCTTCTTTCATACGTTTGAACAATGAACTTCCCCCTTTTTTCTCTTTCACATGACGGTGGTTTCCACTATAGAAAAATTTTGTGAGATAAAAAAAGCGCCCCCGTCACTTATGATGACAGAGACGCATTAAATGCGTGGTTCCACTCCGCTTGAGAACTTAATCGTCCCCCGCTTAATGTCTTTAACGCAGACTATACGTATGGCCTACTAACAGTTTCGGCTCATCGCTCAAAGGTGCATTTCGATAGTGAACGACTCAGGTCATTTCCAGCCTAGATGACCCTCTCTACAGAGTATCCACTACGTACTTTCCTTCTCAACGCTTTATATATGGTAATTTCATATTAGGTTCATTTTACATAAATTCATTGAATTGTCAATATTGATTATTTTGCAAATCTTCCAACGCGTTGAATGATTTTTTCTTTACCGATCAGTGCAATTGCATCTGGTAGTTCAGGACCTGATGTCTGGCCAGTCGCCACAACACGTATAGGCATGAATAGGTTCTTGCCTTTATGTCCCGTTTCTTTTTGAACTGCTTTAATAGCCGCTTTAATGGATGGCGCGTCGAAAGTTTCTAATTCTTCAAGTTGCTTCTTAAGCGAAGTCATCACTTCAGGCACTTGTTCACCAGCTAAAATTTCCGATGCTATTTCATCATATTCCAATGTATCCTGGAAGAACTGGGCAGATAACTCGACGATTTCAGCACCAAAGCTTAATTGTCCATGATATAGCGCGATCAAATCGTGAACCCATGCTTGTTCTTCAGCAGACATATTTTCAGAAACCAATCCCGCCGCTTGTAGATGAGGCAATGTTAATTCAATTACTTCTTCCAAAGACAGTTTTTTTATATATTGATTATTCATCCACGTCAGCTTATCCGTGTCGAACATAGAAGGTGATTTTGATAAGCGAGACTCATCAAATTGTTTCACAAGTTCGTCATGTGAGAAGATCTCCTCTTCTCCAACAGGCGACCAACCAAGCAAAGAGAAGAAATTAAACATTGCTTCCGGCAAATAACCTAAATCTTTGTATTGTGTAATGAATTGAATGATGGATTCATCACGTTTTGAAAGCTTTTTACGTTCTTCATTGACAATCAGCGTCATATGACCAAATCGCGGATGTTCCCAACCGAATACATCAAATACCATTAGTTGCTTTGGTGTATTCGTCAAATGCTCTTCTCCGCGGAAAACATGGGAGACTTTCATCAAATGATCATCGACGACTACAGCAAAGTTATACGTAGGAATACCGTTCGTTTTAACCATAACCCAGTCACCGATGTCTTTTGATTCGAATGTTACCTCACCGCGCACAAGGTCATCAATTGTATACGTAACGTCTTTAGGAACGCGCATACGAATATTGTAAGGTTTCCCAACGGCTTCATTTTCCGCTACTTGTTCAGCTGTCAAATTGCGACAAGTGCCATCATACATAGGCGCTGCGATTCCCGCTGCTTTCTGTGCGTCACGCTTTGCTTCTAACTCTTCAGGTGTACAGAAACATTTGTAAGCATGCCCTTTTTCGAGCATTTCATCTGCATACTTCTTATACAAATCCAGACGATCCATTTGACGGTACGGCCCATATTCTCCGCCAATATCAATTGATTCGTCATGATGGATACCGAGCCACGTCAAATTTTCAAGTTGTGACAGCTCACCACTTTCAATATTTCGTGCTGTATCCGTATCTTCAATACGAACAATGAATTTCCCGTCATAGTGGCGAGCGAACAAATAGTTGAATAACGCGGTCCGCGCGCCACCAATATGTAGTTGGCCTGTTGGACTTGGTGCATAACGCACTCGTACTTCTTGTGTCATATGATTTACCTCTCCGTTTCAAATTGATTACGTTCTTATATAATTTCCTATCTATTTTAGCACTGTAGAGGATGTTTTGAAAGTTACTGGTTTTTCATTAGTAAAATCGTTGCCATCGCTGCGATTCCTTCTTCGCGCCCAGGGAAACCTAGACGTTCCGTAGTCGTAGCTTTCACGTTCACTTGCGACAGATCCGCTTCAAGCAATTCCGCCACGCGTTCACGGATATCCCCAATATATGGTGCCATTTTCGGGCGCTGCGCAATAATCGTACAATCAATATTACCTAGACGATAACCTTCTTCTTTTACCATCGCCCACACTTTTTCCAATAAAACAGCAGAATCGGCGTCTTTAAACGCATCATCCGTATCAGGGAAATGTGTGCCAATATCCACTTTACCAATTGCACCAAGTGCAGCGTCTGTTACGGTATGCAACAACACATCCGCATCGGAGTGACCAATCAATCCTTTTGTGTGCGGAATGGTGATACCGCCGATAATAAGTGGTCTACCTTCTTCAAATGCATGTACATCAAAACCTTGTCCAATTCGAAACATGTGATTATTCCTCCTACTTTCTTCTGGCCAGTAAGATTTCACCTATAGCCAGATCTTCCTGGGTTGTCATTTTTACATTGTCATATGAACTTTCCACCACTTGGACTTCGTGACCAATCCGTTCCACTAGCATGGATTCATCCGTGCCCAGGAAACCGTCTTGAATGGCCGAGTCAGAGGCTTCTTTAAGCAATTTATATTGAAATGCTTGAGGCGTTTGTACAAGCCACAGCTTTTCACGATCCAACGTTTCTTTTACAGCACCAGCTTCCGCGTACTTAATTGTATCTTTCGCCTTAACTGCCGCTATAGCTGCACCTTTTTCATTAGCGGTACGCACCAGTTCGGTAATGACTGATGAATTTAAGAAAGGTCTAGCCGCGTCATGGACGAGAACAATACCTTTCTTTTCATAAGCAGAGATACAAGCCGCCACACTGTTTTGACGCTCACCACCACCCTTTACAAATGTAATAGGTTTCGCATGTTGATGCAGTTCAAGAATCTCTTCAATCACGGCTTGCTCTTCCGGCTTCACAGCCATAATGATTTCTTCACAATTGGGGTCTTCTTGAAACACACTTACTGTATGATACAAGATTGAATGCCCTCCAATTTTCAGGAAGAGTTTATTTTGTCCAGCACCCATTCGTTTGCCGCTTCCTGCAGCAGGAATCATCACTGTATATTTCACGTTTGTCACTCTGCTTTCTATGCTGGTTATCGACCCTTGGGTTTCGCAAAAATCATTCGTCCCGCGGATGTTTGCAATACACTTGTCACTACAACATCAATGGCATCCCCGATATGAGACCGACCATCTTCAATGACGATCATTGTGCCATCATCCAAGTATGCGACGCCTTGATTATGTTCTTTGCCGTCCTTGATGACGACCACATGCATTTCTTCACCCGGAATGACTACCGGTTTTACTGCATTAGCGAGATCGTTTATGTTCAAAACTGCAACACCATGCAAATCCGATACTTTGTTTAAGTTGAAATCATTTGTTACAACTAGGCCATCCATTTTCTTCGCCAGTTTAACTAACTTTAGATCCACTTCGGCTACATTTGGAATATCTTCGTCCGTAATGAGCACTTGAGGGCCGTCATCATTTTGTAAACGTTTTAGAATATCCAGACCACGTCTACCTTTTGTTCGCTTCAACGTGTCAGATGAATCTGCTATATGCTGTAGTTCCGTCAGTACAAACTGAGGTACAACTAAAATTCCCTGTAAAAATCCTGTTGCCACTATATCCGCAATACGTCCATCGATAATGACGCTAGTATCTAATAATTTATATACATCTTTTTGTGGGGGAGTGACAACTGGTTCTGACGATTCTTTCCTTTTTGCTGTTGTCATGCGTAAATTAGAAAATGCATTAATGAATTCTTCCCATTTTTTAAAACCTACTTGGAAACCTAAATAACCGAGAAGAATAGACAATAATACAGGCACAACAGAAGACACTACCGGAAAACCGATAGCACTTAGTCCGAAACTGAATAAAAATGCAACGATTAATCCTACGACTAATCCAATTGTACCGAATAATAAATCCATGATCGGTGCCTTCAGAAGTCTTTCTTCAATCCATTTAATGAAATTTACAATCGGTTCAGTTAAAAATAAGCTTAATAAAAATAGAATGATGGCTCCTATAATTGCCTCCACATACGGGTTCTCTATAATGGGGCGAGATGTAAACTCAAACATAGCGAATAAGTACGGTAAAAATAATACACCGAGAGTTCCTCCGATTAATAAGAACGAAACTTGGACTACCTTTTTCAACATATTCTTCCACCTCCTTTTCTTTCTAATAGTATACAACGAATTATGGTTAGCCGCTTAGGTTAAGTGAGGAATTTCTGAAAATTCCTCACTTAACCTACTAGGACTATTTAAATTACAGGAAAGTTTCTTATCTTTCTACTTATCCCGTTGTATAAAAATTTATTATCTGAATGCCACTCCCAACGCCTCCGTTATAGTTTCAACTCCTACAACTTCAATCCCCTCCGGAACATCCCAACCACCCAGATTGGACGACGGAATGATAATGCGATCAAAACCGAGCTTCGCCGCCTCCGTAACGCGTTGTTCTATTCTAGATACCCTTCTAACCTCTCCTGTTAACCCTACTTCACCAACAAAACAATCCCGCGCCCCTACAGCCGTGTCACGATAGCTAGAAACGATACTTAGTAAGACTGCTAAATCAATGGCTGGTTCATCCAATTTAACACCGCCCGCAACCTTAATATACGCATCTTGTGTCTGCAATAGCATCCCTGCACGTTTTTCCAATACCGCCATCAATAATTGCACACGGTTTTGATCCAGTCCAGTCGCCATACGCTTCGGATAATTAAAACTTGATGCCGTCATTAATGCTTGAATTTCAACGAGTATCGGTCGTGTGCCTTCCATAGAAGCGACAATGGTAGAGCCCGCTCCACCTTGTGACCGCTCACGCAAAAACATTTCAGATGGATTTAAGACTTCCTTTAATCCCGCTTGCAACATTTCAAAAATGGCGATTTCATTGGTGGAACCAAAGCGATTTTTAACACTGCGTAAAATACGGTATGTATGGTGACGTTCTCCTTCAAAATTTAGTACCGTATCCACCATATGCTCAAGCAATCGTGGTCCTGCAATCTGCCCTTCTTTCGTTACGTGACCTACGAGGAATATAGCAATGTTTTGCGTCTTTGCTATACGCATTAGTTCTGCGGTACATTCACGCACTTGAGATACACTCCCTGGCGCTGATGATACTTCTGGATGATGAACAGTCTGAATCGAGTCCACAATAACAAATCTCGGCTTCACATCGTCCACAGTTTCATTGATCATTGCGAGATCGGTTTCGGCATAAATATATAACTCGTCTGACTTCACACCTAAACGTTCTGCTCGTAACTTAGTTTGCTTAATCGATTCCTCTCCTGATATATATAGTACGCGCTGCTGTTGATTCGCAAGTAATGACGAGACTTGAAGCAATAATGTAGATTTCCCGATTCCCGGATCACCACCGATTAATATGAGCGAGCCCGGAACGATCCCCCCTCCAAGTACGCGGTTTAATTCCTCTAATTCCGTTTTGACACGGGGCTCTTCAGCCATTTCTACCTGACTGATCGGCAAAGCTTTCTGATTCATTCTTTCCCCGTGCTGAAATGCGGCACGCGGTCCTTTTTGCACAATCTCTACTTCTTCATCCATTGTGTTCCATTCTCCACAACCAGGGCAGCGCCCCATCCACTTAGCTGATTCATATCCACAAGAGCGGCACATGAACTTTGATTTACGCTTAGCCATATACTCTCTCCTTATCTTAAAATACGAAAAGGACAGCCCGCTACGCTTTTTAAAAACTAAGCGAGCGAGCTATCCGGTTTATCCTATTATTATTTTTCTGCTGCTACTGTTTGTTTTTCCGTACGTACGACAAACTGATTATCCTCTACATCAATGATTACTTTTTCACCCATCAGAACTTTACCTTCAAGTAACTCTTCAGATAATCGATCTTCTACATGTTTCTGTAATGCACGACGTAGTGGACGAGCCCCGTATTCAGGATCATATCCCTCTTCCGTAATCTTATCTTTAGCAGATTCAGTCAACACCAATTCGATGTCCTGTTCAGCCAAACGTTTTGCAAGTTCATCACTCATCAAGCTAACAATTTCACGTAAGTGCTCTTTCTCCAATGAGTGGAAGACAATCATATCATCTACACGGTTTAAGAACTCTGGTCTAAATGCTTTTTTCAACTCTGCAAGCATTTTCTCTTTCATATCATCATAATTGGACTCGCCATCCTGAATATTAAAGCCAACGTAACGGTTTTTCTTCAATTCCGTTGCCCCTACGTTAGAAGTCATGATGACTACCGTGTTACGGAAATCAACTGTACGTCCTTTAGAATCTGTCAGACGCCCATCTTCCAATACTTGCAATAAGATATTGAATACATCAGGGTGTGCCTTTTCAATTTCATCGAGTAGTACTACTGAATAAGGCTTACGGCGAACTTTCTCCGTTAACTGACCACCTTCTTCATAACCAACATAGCCGGGAGGTGATCCCACCAAACGAGATGTTGCATGCTTCTCCATATACTCTGACATGTCGATACGAATCATCGCATCTTCATCACCGAACATTACTTCTGCTAACGCGCGGGCTAGTTCAGTTTTACCTACACCAGTAGGGCCAAGGAAAATAAATGAACCAATTGGACGTTTAGGATCTTTTAACCCCGCACGTGCACGGCGGATCGCTTTGGAAATTGCTACAACAGATTCATTTTGACCAATGACGCGTTCATGTAGAATTTCTTCCATGTTAAGCAATTTAGCGGACTCTGTTTCTGCAATCTTGTCAACAGGAATTCCTGTCCACATCGCCACAACAGATGCGATATCATTTACTGTCACTTCGGATTCAGTCTGCCCTTGCTTTTCTTTCCAAGCCGCTTTCGTTGTTTCCAATTCTTCCTTCATCTTCTGCTCTTTATCACGGTAAGAAGCAGCTTTCTCAAATTCTTGGCTTTGTACGGCTGCATTCTTCTCGGAACGGATGGCCTCAAGCTTCACCTCGAGCTCCTTTAGGTTAGGAGGAGTTGTATACGAACGCAAGCGGACTTTCGAACCCGCTTCGTCAATTAAATCAATTGCTTTATCTGGTAAGAAACGGTCCGAGATATAACGATCAGACATCTTCGCTGCTGCTTCAACCGCTTCATCCGTAATCTTCACACGGTGGTGCGCTTCGTAACGGTCACGCAAGCCTTTAATGATCTGAATCGTTTCGTCTACGGATGGCTCATCGACTTGAATTGGTTGAAAACGTCGTTCAAGCGCTGCATCTTTTTCAATATATTTACGATATTCATCAAGTGTTGTAGCACCGATACATTGTAGTTCGCCGCGTGCAAGTGATGGCTTCAAGATATTGGATGCATCGATAGCACCCTCTGCTCCACCCGCACCAATCAATGTGTGCAATTCATCAATGAATAAAATGATGTTACCTGCTTGACGAATTTCTTCCATTACTTTCTTCATTCTATCTTCGAACTCACCACGGTATTTTGTACCTGCGACAACTGTACCCATATCCAGTGTCATAACGCGTTTGTCGCGCAAGATTTCCGGTACTTCATTACTTACGACTTGCTGCGCCAAGCCTTCTGCAATCGCTGTTTTACCTACACCCGGTTCCCCAATCAGTACTGGGTTGTTTTTCGTACGACGTGCCAATACTTCAATAACACGCGTGATTTCTTTGCTTCGCCCAATTACTGGATCTAATGTACCTTCACGTGCGATTTCAGTTAAATCTCGCGCTAAGCCATCTAATGTAGGTGTTGCTGCTGATGCAGAATTCGCTGGGTTTCCAACAGAACTTTCATCATTACCAAGCAATTGGAGTACTTGCTGGCGAGCTTTATTCAAGCTAACACCTGCATTATTCAGAACGCGTGCCGCCACACCTTCTCCTTCTCGAATTAAAGCCAATAAAATATGCTCAGTACCAATATAAGAATGTCCTAATTTGCGAGACTCATCAACAGATAATTCGATCACACGTTTTGCGCGCGGAGTATAATGAACGATCGGACCCACATCTTTAGAGCCTACGCCTACTAAAATCTCTACTTCTCGTTCAATAGTATCTGCACTCACGCTAATTGCTTCAAGAGCTTTTGCCGCGATGCCGCCGCCTTCTCGAATCAATCCAAGTAGAATATGCTCAGTACCAATAGATTCATGCTTTAAACGAATAGCCTCTTCTTGAGCCAGTTGTAAAACTTTTTGTGCACGTTGTGTAAATCGATTAAACATCATATCCATTCCCCTCTTTCCTTCATCAGTGGACTATATTCTATGTTATGCAAAATAACGCATCCATGCTTTGTTTCATATAACTATATATATTCATGTCAGTTCGCGATACAACCTAATTCGCATATTGACTTTGACTATCTTTGATTAATTATAAATGCTATGAGTCTTTCTTGCAAAAACTTTGCTCATAACGGATCACTGTCTTTTTTTTGTGTAGCAGATCGTACTACGCCTAGCCGATCCCGGAATAATTGTGCACGAAGAATATCTCGTTCATCAGATGTTAACTCTGTCTCCGCGTATTGTTGGAGAAAACCTGGTTGCATGAAAATCATCAATTCATTCAAAATGTTCATATCAATATTTTCAATGATACCTAAATCAATACCCAAACGGACGTCAGACAAACATTTTGCCGCTTCCGCTGATGGTAAAATCCGCGAATGAGTCAGTGTGCCAAGTGCTCTAAATAATCTATTCTCTAAGTGAACTTCTGACTTAGCCAATAATAATTCACGAGATTTCTTTTCATGCGCAATCAAACGCTTTGAAATACTCCCTAAGTCTTTCAGTATTTCCTCTTCTGATTTGCCAAGTGTAATTTGATTGGAAACTTGATAAATATTGCCTAGCGCTTCACTGCCCTCTCCGTAACTTCCACGTACGACCATTCCAAGCCTTGATATCGCAGGAATAATTCGCTCGATTTGCTTAGTGATAGTTAATGCAGGTAAATGCATCATGACAGAAGCGCGCATTCCTGTACCTGTGTTAGATGGACAACTTGTCAAATAGCCGAATGTTTCATCGAAGGCATAGTTCAAATTCACTTCCAGTTCGCTATCCACTTGATCAGCATGCTCATATGCCTGATCTATTTGAAAGCCTGGATAAATACATTGAATGCGAATATGATCTTCTTCATTCACCATAATACTGATCGTTTCATCTTCCGACAGCAAAACCGATCCATGTTTTTTAGGATTGATCAATTGCGGACTGACCAAGTGTTTCTCGACTAAAATTTGTCTTTCAAGTGGTGACAAATCTTTCATCGTGGTGCCTGTGAAGTGGTGATCCTGCATCGTCTCGACTGCTTGATTCAACGCTTGGCTTACACGGTTTGCATCTTCTTGTGAAGCATTTATAGGAAATAGATGATCTTGTAAATTACGAGCTAGCCGGATTCTTGTGGATAAGACAATGTCAGCATGCTCACCTTCCGCCACCATCCAACCTGTCAGTTCTTGTTTGAAGAATTTTTCAAATGACATGTTGATCATCACCCCCGTCGGACAGTTGCTGTTTCAACTGGTTCGCCTCATCCCGCAAAGTTGCCGCTTCTTCAAATCGTTCATTTTCTACAGCTTGCTGCATTTTCGTACGGATATCTTCTAGTTTTTTCTTTAAAGCAAAACGCTCATTAAGGGAAACCGGAATTTTTCCGCGGTGTTGGGTATGCCCATTATGCAATTTAGCAAACAACCTTGGTAGCTGTCCGCTGAATGCCACGTAACATGTAGCACAACCAAACTTTCCGATGTCAAGGAAACGATGGAAGGTCAAATCACAATTCGGACATTTCGGACCATCCGGTAATCTCTCATCGGCTTTTTGTTCTGAGAATAATTCTGATCCGCCCAACCAGTGTGCTAAAAATTGTTGAATTGATAACGGTTCCTGATCCGGACTGAATGAAAATGTTTGCGAGTAAAATGCACATTTATCACATAAATGGCGCTCAGTTTTATCATTTAAGGTTTCTTGTTTAAACACTACAGTAGCTGGTCGTTCTTTACAGTTTTCACAAAGCATTGAGATTCACCTCATTCTATCTCTTCATAAATTAATGTAACTAACATGGCGCGAAGAATACGCGAACGTAACGCATCCCGCTCAGGTAACATATAACGCAAAGTAGCACGGCCCACCGCAGCAAGCATCAGCTTAGCTTCACGTTCTGTAATGACTTCTTCTTCAATTAAACGGATGATGACATCTTCCGCCATAGTAGAAGACGCTTCACTCTCTAAAATCTCCAACGCTTGTTCAAGTAAATCCTTTCGGGAGTTGGTACGTACCCTGTAAATCCGGATATAGCCCCCGCCCCCTCGCTTAGACTCTACGGCGTAGCCTCTTTCGACTGTAAACCGGGTTTTGATTACGTAATTGATTTGTGATGGTACGCATTGGAATTTCTCGGCAATCTCATTTCTTTTGATTTCAATAGAAGCGCTATCTTCCTCTTCTATAATCGACTTCAAATATCCTTCTATAATGTCAGAAATATTACGCATCTCGTCACCTCATTTCGCTCGATCTTCTAGTTGACTTTGACTATCTTTGACTTGATTGTATCGCAGAAATTAGGTGGGATGCAATTCATTTGTTTATATGTATACCTTATTACGTCGAAAGAAAACCTATTGCTAGGTTGCCACAGTTAGCTAATGATTATTCAATTAGTCTTGAGACAAAAACATGGCGGAGAGGTTAGCACCGTTGTCCAACGTTCCAGACGGGTACTTTCTACTTATGGTGAACTACTGTAATCTTTCTATAGTGTATTCTAAACGAATAGTAAAAGACTGAAGAACAGATCCTTATAGTGGATTGTCTTCAGTCACAAAGTATACAAATAATTTTATTCATTTTATTTAAATAGTGATGGGTTCTTTGTTCAAAGGTTCCAAGTCAACTTCGAAGCCCATATCTTCAAGCATTTTTTGATCTTGATCGTTTTCTTGGCCGGCTGTTGTGAGGTAATCGCCGATAAAGATAGAGTTTGCAGCGTATAGGCCTAGTGGTTGTAGGCTTCTTAGATTAACTTCACGTCCACCTGAGATGCGGATTTCTTTGCTAGGATTAATGTAGCGGAACAGACACAGGACTTTTAAGCAGTAACGTGGCTCCAGTTCTGATGTCCCTTCTAATGGAGTTCCATCCACTGCATGCAGGAAGTTTACAGGTATTGAGTCTGCATCCAGTTCGTTTAGGCTGCGCGCCATAGAGATGATATCTTGCTTTGTTTCACGCATGCCGACGATGACACCTGAACATGGAGATATGCCTGCTTCTTTGGCAAGTCCTACAGTATTTACCCGATCATCGTATGTATGCGATGTAGTAATACTTTCGTGATGCTCTGCAGAAGTGTTCAAGTTGTGGTTGTAGCGGTCGACTCCCGCCTCTTTCAAACGAGTCGCTTGTCCTGGTTTCAAAATACCTAGACAAGCACATACCGTCATGCCTTTGTGTTTCTCTTTAATCTGTTTAACAGAATCAATGACAATGTCCAGTTCACTGTCACGCGGTCCCCGTCCACTTGCTACAATGCAATAGGTGCCCGCTTTATTAGCAGCAGCACGTTCTGCACCTTCTAGTATTTCTTCCGATTTCATCATCGCATACTTTTCGACAGGTGCTTTTGAAATGATGGATTGTGCGCAATACCCACAGTTTTCTGGACATAATCCTGATTTCGTATTGATGATCATATTTAACTTTACTTTATTTCCAAAATAATGCGATCGAATTGAATACGTTGCGTGCAGTAATAATAGTAAATCTTCATCTGGGCTATTTAATATTGCGAGTGATTCCTCATCAGTTAATACATAACCTTCAAGTACTTGTGTAGCCAATCTTTGGTAGTTCATTATAACGTACGCCTCACTTTCAAGTGTTTTGACATTCTAAACGCGAATACGCCTGACAATACAGCAAGAGTTAAATCTTTCGGCAGTGGAGGCATCATCCATAGCCAAGCAATCTTATAGGTAAACACGTCGGGTGCAGCAGCCCACATCTTGTACGCAAAATACATCCAACTTGTGCCTAGTATATAGTTGATTGCTGTAGCGACCAATGCTGCGGTAATAAAAGCAGACATGGTGTGTTTTCGCTCTACAATCTTTCCCGCTACATAAGCGATCAGAATAAATGTGAGAATAAAGCCAAACGTCGGACTCAAGATCTGACCGAAGCCTCCAGAAAATTTAGCAAAAACCGGCGCGCCCGCTAGCCCTATTAACATATAAACCGTCATCGATAACGCACCTAGACGACTGCCAAGTAATAGTCCTGATAAGATTGCGAAAAATGTTTGCAATGTGATGGGTACTCCACCAACTACTAAAAACGGCACGAAGGATGTAATATTCGCTCCAATCATCATTAACGCTGCGAACATCCCACTGTAGACAATAGTTAATGCGCTAAATCTACTTACCGGTCGTCTCTCTGTTGCTATTGTCATTACGACACCTCTTTTTATATTAGTTACCTCACAAATAATATCGGTTAACTCATTTATTGTCAACATAATTTATTATTTAGTTAACCAATAAAAGTAGACAAAAAAAGACTGCAGCATCACGCTGACAGTCTACTTCTTCTCATCAATCTGTTCTTCTTTTTCTTTTCGAAACAAAACACTTGAGATTAATCCACTAAATATAGCAGCCGCTATCGTAATGTACACACGCATATCATAAGCAACTTCCTCGTAACTGTTGCCTATCATAATCCAAGCAAGTGTACCTACAAGAACAGCGATTGGAAATGAGTATTTAAAGAATCGCATAATTCCTCACCTTTTTGAGTTGATTCTTGTATTTTATCATATATGCCACAATTTCTCTATGCTCTAACTCCGCACTTTGAACTTCACCAAACGTTCACTTGACGGTATCCAACAAAGCCGCTATGATATGGTTAGAATAATCGAAATAATTGAATAAGAAACATATCTTATCAAGAGAAGCCGAGGGACTGGCCCGTCGACGCTTCAGCAACCAGCCATTTTGGCAAGGTGCTACTTCCAGCAGTCTGTCAAATCGACACACTGAAAAGATGAGAGGGAACTAGTCATTGAGATTACAAAGCCTTCTAATATACTTGAAGGCTTTTTTTGATTAAAAAAAGCAAAGGGAGATGGAATTATGTCATTGCTCGAGAAACTACAAACAAATGTCCTAACGGCAGATGGTGCAATGGGGACGATTTTATATTCTTACGGAATTGATTACTGTTATGAAGAACTAAACATAGAAAAGCCTGAAATTATAGAGCAAATTCACCAAGATTACATCACAGCCGGTGCAGATATTATCCAGACAAACACTTATAGTGCGAACGCAAACAAATTAGCTCGCTACGGTCTAGAAAGTCATGTTACAGAATTCAATAAGGCAGCTATGAAAATTGCAAAACGTGCAGCGGCACCTGGCGGGCAATTTGTACTTGGAACAATAGGCGGCTTGCGGGGGATACGTAAAAGCGATGCTACATTGGATGAAATAGAAAAAGTCGTACTAGAACAAGCCAATGCATTATTGGCAGGTGATCCTGATGGTCTTCTATTAGAGACGTATTATGACTTTGAAGAGTTATCATCCGTAGTTACAACATTAAAGAAAATCACGGATGTCCCATTGATTGCACAAGTTTCTATGCATGATCCCGGCGTATTGCAGAACGGACTTTCATTAAACGCCGCACTTCATCAGCTCGAGTCTCTTGGAGCAGATATCGTAGGAGTCAATTGTCGATTAGGTCCTTACCACACGATTCAAGCATTCGATAATGTGACATTACCGGAAAAAGCATTTTTATCCGCATATCCAAACGCCAGTCTATTAGATGTTGAGGATGGCCGTATTGTCTATGAATCAGAAGCAGAATACTTTGGACGCGCTGCCGTATTACTTCGTGATCAAGGCGTTCGGCTGATTGGTGGATGTTGCGGGACAACACCTAAGCATATTAAAGCTGCGAAAACACAGTTAGCGCGACTGACACCTATCACAGAAAAGGTTGTACAACCGGCAAAACCTATCGTGATTCATGAAGCGGGTCCTGCAAAACATCAACCTCTTCATGAAAAAGCGAAAACAGAGCGTACAGTAATTGTAGAACTAGATACACCACGCCACTTGGAAACGGACGATTATATCAAAGGTGCAAATATGTTATATGACGCTGGAGTTGACGCTATAACAATGGCAGATAATTCACTTGCTTCCCCTCGCATCAGCAACATGGCGATGGGCTCGATCGTTAAGATGCAACATAATATCCGCCCGCTTGTACATTTAACGTGTCGGGATCACAATCTTATCGGCTTACAATCACATTTGATGGGGCTTGATGCATTAGGTATTCACGATATCCTAGCTGTAACAGGCGATCCGACAAAAGTTGGGGACTTCCCCGGTGCTACAAGTGTCTACGATGTATCCAGCATGGAGTTATTGCAATTGATTAAGAAATTGAATGAAGGGATTTCATTCTCTGGTAAGCCGTTGCGCAAGAAAGCCAGCTTCTCCATTTCAGCAGCTTTCAATCCGAACGTACGTGTAATCGATCGTGCTGTACAACGGCTTGAGAAGAAAATTGAAGCGGGTGCGGACTATTTCATCACTCAGCCAGTTTATACGAAAGAAAAGATTATCGATGTATATGAAGCAACAAAACACTTGGATACACCGATCTTCATCGGTATCATGCCATTGACGAATATACGAAATGCAGAGTTCCTGCATCACGAGGTACCGGGCATCAAGCTTTCAGAAGATGTGTTGGAAAGAATGCGTGAATGCGGAGAGGATCGCGAAAGATCAACTGAAACAGGTCTTGAAATCGCAAAAGAATTGATAGATACAGCGGCACAATATTTTAATGGGCTGTATCTCATCACACCATTCCTGCGCTACGATATGACATTAGAGTTGTATGAGTATATTAAGAAAATAGACCAGCAGAAGGAGAGGGAATTAACACATGCAGAGACATCCTATTGAAGAACAACTAGATAAACGAATCCTGATCATTGATGGTGCGATGGGGACGATGCTGCAAGCGGAAGATTTCTCGACGGAAGACTTCGGCGGAGAAGAATATGATGGATGTAATGAATACATGAGTGTGTTGCGCCCCGACGTCTTGGAGAAAATTCACGATGAATATTTAGAAGCCGGTGCTGATATCATTTGTACGAATACATTTGGCGGCACTCCCCTAGTACTAAATGAATTTTCACTTGGTCATCGTGCAGATGAAATTAATGCAAAGTCTGTAGAGATAGCGAAAAAAAGTGCGGCGAAGTTTTCTACTCCAGAATGGCCACGTTTTGTCGCAGGTGCGATCGGACCTACGACAAAAACGCTTTCGGTCACGGGCGGTATTACGTTCGATGAACTATCCAATGATTTTTATGTACAGGCTAAAGCGCTTATAGAAGCAGGCAGTGATTTGATACTGATGGAAACGAGTCAGGATATGCTGAATGTGAAAGCTGGAACAATTGGTATTAAAAAGGCATTTGAAGAGCTTGGACGCGAAATTCCTATCATGATTTCAGGTACGATCGAACCGATGGGTACAACACTTGCTGGACAAAGTATTGAAGCATTCTATATTTCCATTGAACACGTCCATCCACTTTCGGTGGGTTTAAACTGTGCGACAGGTCCAGAATTCATGACGGACCATTTGCGTTCATTATCGGACTTAGCGACAAGCTACGTAACCTGCTATCCAAATGCGGGATTGCCAGATGAGGAAGGACATTATCATGAATCTCCTGAATCACTATCGAAAAAACTGGAAGGCTTCGCTGAAAAAGGTTGGTTGAACATGGTGGGCGGCTGCTGCGGTACAACGCCTGATCATATTCGCGCAATACGTGAGGTAGTTAAAGATAAGGCTCCACGCAAGATGCCCGAAAACCCTCATGGTCATGCTATTTCAGGGATTGAACCTTTGCTTTACGACGATACATTGCGTCCATTATTAATTGGTGAACGTACAAACGTTATCGGTTCACGTAAATTCAAACAACTAATTGTAGAGGAAAAGTTTGAAGAAGCTGCTGAAATCGCACGAGCACAAGTAAAACGTGGTGCTCACGTATTAGATATTTGTCTTGCGAACCCTGACCGTGATGAATTGTACGATATGACTCGTTTCATGAAAGAAGTCGTGAAAAAAGTCAAAGTTCCTCTTGTCATCGACTCTACGGACGAAAACGTTATTGCGGAGGCGCTGAAATTTTCGCAAGGTAAAGCAATCATTAACTCTATTAACTTAGAAGATGGTGAAGAACGCTTTGATGCTGTACTTCCTTTAGTAAAAAAATATGGAGCAGCTGTCGTTGTAGGAACGATTGATGAAATCGGGATGGCAGTTACGAGAGAACGTAAACTAGAAGTCGCCTTGCGTTCTTATGATTTACTCGTCAATAAATGGGAGATCCCACCAGAAGATATCATTTTTGATCCACTTGTCTTCCCTGTTGGTACAGGCGACGCGCAATACATCGGATCAGCGGTGGAGACGATTGAAGGAATTCGATTAATCAAAGAAAAACTACCGCGCACCTTAACGACTCTCGGTGTCAGCAACGTATCTTTCGGGTTACCTCCTGTTGGTCGTGAAGTGTTGAATGCCGTGTATTTGTATCACTGTACACAAGCAGGTCTAGATTATGCGATTGTAAATACAGAGAAACTTGAACGCTTTGCATCGATTCCAGAAGCAGAAATCAAGCTGGCAAACGACTTGCTGTTTACAACAACTGATGAAACATTAGCAGAGTTTACGGATTTCTATCGTGGGAAGAAAAAAGAAAAGTCAGAAGATGACATTCCAAAAACCGTGCCTGATCGTCTTGCATACTATGTAGTGGAAGGTACAAAAGAAGGTTTAATTCCTGACTTGGAAACAGCTTTAAAGACATATGATGAACCACTCGATATCATCAATGGTCCTTTAATGAAAGGAATGGCTGAAGTTGGACGACTATTCAATGATAACCAACTGATCGTAGCTGAAGTTCTTCAAAGTGCTGAAGTCATGAAAGCTTCTGTTTCCTATCTTGAACAATTTATGGATAAGAAAGAAGACGATAGTGGGAAAGGCAAGATTATTCTTGCAACTGTAAAAGGTGACGTACATGATATCGGAAAAAACCTCGTGGAAATCATCTTAAGTAATAACGGATTTAAAGTAATAGACATCGGGATTAAAGTTACTCCAGCTGCATTAATTGAAGTGATTCGTAAAGAAAAACCAGACATCGTAGGACTATCAGGACTTCTTGTAAAGTCTGCACAACAGATGGTGTTGACGGCACAGGACTTTAAGGCAGCAGGAATTGACACACCGGTAATGGTAGGTGGAGCTGCATTAACAAGACGCTTTACTGAAACAAAGATTGCACCCGAGTATGACGGCCCTGTTATTTTTGCAAAAGACGCGATGCAAGGCCTTGATTTAGCAAACCGTCTCCAAAGTAATGACAAAGGCACGCTACTCGAGGAATTAGCAGATAGTATAGAGAAACGTGAAACCAATGATGCGATTAAAGCAAGTCGAGATACTTCAGCGGTTGCAGTGAAGCCACGTCCTGTGAAAACGGTACGCACCGATGTTCCTGTATTCACCCCAACTGATTTACGCAGACGGGTCGTGAAAGATTACTCGGTTGCCCACCTACATCCTTACGTAAATATGCGTACACTTATTGGTCACCACTTAGGCCTACGAGGAAATGTCGATAAAATGCTTGAAAGAAAAGAAGAACGCGCAGTACAACTTCATGACATGGTGACTGGATTCTTGAAGTCCGACAAGATGAGAGCTTCCGGTATTTATCAATTCTTCCCAGCCCAAGCAGACGGCGATGACGTAATCATTTATGATCCGAAAGATTCAAAAACTGAAATTGAACGATTTACGTTCCCGCGTCAAGAAAAAGACCCATTCCTATGTTTGGCTGATTACTTGAAAACAGTGCAAAGTGGCGAAATGGACTACGTTGCATTCATGCAAGTGACCGCTGGTAAAGGGGTCCGTGATTATGCAAACAAACTGAAGGAAGAAGGAAAATTCCTTGAAAGCCACGCATTCCAAGCAACTGCATTGGAATTAGCGGAAGGTTTCGCTGAACGGATTCACCAAGAAATTCGTGATCAATGGGGATTCCCTGACCCAACAGACTTTACCATGCTCGAACGTTTCGCAGCTAAATACCAAGGTCAGCGATTCTCATTCGGCTACCCTGCTTGTCCAAATCTAGAAGATCAAGCTAAACTCTTCGGCCTCATCAAACCGGAAGATCACGGCGTCGTGCTAACCGAAGAATTCATGATGGAACCAGAAGCATCCGTATCAGCCATCGTCTTCGCACACCCCGACGCACGATACTTTAACGCATAACCCTAATGCTAAAAGCGCCGTCTAGACTCGACAGGCGTTGGAGGAAATAAAAGAATCCGCCATCTCTGAAATACTAGAGTTGGCGGATTCTTCGTATTAAAAAATGATTAGCGGCATCTTCTGCGGCGGTGACAACCTTCGCCACCCCACATACCTCCATATCCCGGCCCTCTTCCTGGCATGATAGTAGAGCCCATAACATTTTCAGTAGTTTCTGTATAGTAGTGCTGTGGCACACCGACTACGTGGTGTCGATTCACATTCACGATCGGATGAATAAATGGCATTTCCTGTTTAGTGAAGCAATCGTTAAAGCGATATTGCGGTGGGCAAAAAACGGGTTGAAAACCTTGCTGACCATGCATACCTTGATGATGCTGATGGTGTCCCCATCCCTGCTGACCATGTCCGCCTGACATTCCACAATGTCCTTGATTCATTTCTCCACCTCCTTATACCTTATTACATGCGAGCTAACACATTTGTTACGGGCTACCGCCATAGTATAGTGAAAAATAAATAGCAATGACCTTTATCATTAGAGATAAAAGTCATTGCTATTTTGTTAATAAGCTATTTATAACTCACAGCTTCTCCGTATAGAAGGCTACTCATAACCTAGACTATTTTCTATTGATTCTGGTTTCTTCACAATAAATTTACACCCGTTTAATGCGCTATGGACCGGAGCACCTTCACCTACCATATTCTCAGAGTGTAAAAAGTCAGAGTCGCGACGCAACGCCAGCTCAGCTGGATGAATGTATTGGCGTTTCATACCTTTCCACTCCTTCTTTTTTATATGATATGATGCACAAGACAAATCGATCCTAATCATCTTCTCTTATATACTAACCACAAAGTAATTCACTCTATTCAGTTTAATGAGCATGAGTGAAGTTAAAACTATGTGGGTATAGTACGATATCACCTATTTTTAAAGGAGAGAATATATATGAAACGAAATAGAATTATACTATTTGATGGCGAATGTAACTTCTGTGATGCAAGCGTTCAGTTTATTATTAAACGTGATCCATACAAACACTTTTCATTCGCTTCGTTACAAGATGATGTAGGTAGAAAACTTCGTAAGGACTATCAAATTCCTGACAACGTTGATAGCTTAGTATTGATCGAAAATGGGAAAGCTTATACAAAGTCAGGCGCAGCCTTGCGTATCGCAAAAAAACTGGATGGTTTATGGCACTTGGCATTTCTATTCGTAGTCATCCCACCAGCAATCCGCGATATCGTCTACGACTATGTTGCAACAAACCGATATAAATGGTTCGGTAAAAAGGAATTATCCTGCATGTTGCCTTCACCTGAGGACCGTCAACGTTTTATGGCATGAAGTGTTTAATCATTATAAAGCCCTGATGCAGTAAATAAAAAAACTGAAAACAAACTCCCATTTTTTGAGAGTTGCTTCCAGTCCTAGCCTTCCTATTGCATGGAAGGCTTTTTTATGAAGTAAATTCCTTATATTCCTCGTCGGTAAAAGCACGAGATCTAGTTAAGAAACGTTTCCCTTCCACTCCTTCGAGCGAAAACATTCCCCCACGTCCGTCGACTACATCAATAATCAGTTGCGTATGTTTCCAATACTCAAACTGGCTTTTCATCATATAGAATGGCATACCACCAATATGACCAAGCAAGATATCCTGATTACCTACAATCAAATCTCCGTCTTCGTAACACATCGGAGAAGATCCATCACAGCAACCGCCAGACTGATGGAACATCAAAGGACCGTGCTTATCTTTTAACAATTTTATAAGAACCAACGCTTTTTCTGTTGCGATTACTCGATCTGGCATAGGATTTCCTCCATTCACTTTGAATCCTCCAGATAGATTCGATTAAAAGAATCCTAGTTTACTTTCGTCGTAACTAACGAGCATGTTCTTCGTCTGCTGATAATGTGCCAGCATTTGCAAGTGATTTTCACGTCCGATCCCTGAAGCTTTATAGCCACCAAATGCAGAGTGTGCCGGATACGCATGATAACAGTTCGTCCATACGCGTCCTGCCTGAATTCCGCGACCGAAGCGGTACGCCGTATTCATATCACGCGTCCATACACCTGAACCTAGTCCATATAATGTGTCGTTCGCAATTTCTAACGCTTCTTCTTTATCTTTGAATGTTGTAACCGCTACTACGGGACCGAAAATCTCTTCTTGGAAGATCCTCATTTTATTATGCCCTTTAAATACAGTCGGCTTCACATAATACCCCTCTGCAAGATCCCCTTCGAGTTTGTTCTGCTCTCCACCCGTCAGACATTCTGCGCCTTCTTGTTTTCCGATATCCAAGTAGGAAAGAATTTTTTCCAGTTGTTCAGTAGATGCCTGAGCACCCATCATGACTGTTGGATCCAATGGATTACCCGTCTTGATCGCTTTAACACGCTCAAGTGCACGTTCCATAAACTTGTCGTAAATGGATTCCTGAATTAGCGCTCGGGACGGACATGTACAGACCTCCCCTTGATTCAAGGCGAACATAACAAAACCTTCGACTGCTTTGTCAAGGAACGCATCATCTTTCGCCATTACATCTTCAAAGAAAATGTTCGGGGATTTCCCGCCCAGTTCTAATGTGACCGGAATCAAGTTTTGAGAAGCGTACTGCATGATCAGACGACCTGTTGTCGTCTCGCCAGTAAAAGCGATTTTATTAATTCTAGGATTGGACGCTAGGGGTTTTCCGGCTTCCAGTCCAAAACCGTTGACGACGTTTAAAACACCTGCTGGTAGTAAATCTTCGATTAATTCTACCAATACCAAAATAGACGCTGGTGTTTGCTCAGCTGGTTTTAACACGATACAGTTTCCTGCCGCCAATGCCGGGGCAAGTTTCCATACTGCCATTAGAATCGGGAAGTTCCAAGGAATAATCTGACCCACGACTCCTAATGGCTCATGGAAATGGTAGGCTACTGTGTCGTTATCAATTTGACTGACTCCGCCTTCTTGTGCACGAATTGCAGAAGCAAAGTATCTGAAATGATCTACTGCAAGTGGAAGATCGGCATTCAACGTTTCACGGACAGCTTTTCCGTTATCCCATGTTTCAGCTACAGCCAGCATTTCCAAATTCTCTTCAATACGATCTGCTATCTTCAGTAATATATTCGAACGTTCAGTAACTGATGTTTTTCCCCATGCATCTTTCGCCGCATGAGCAGCATCCAGAGCCAGTTCAATGTCTTCTTCCGTAGATCTCGCCACCTGGGTAAATACCTTACCTGTAACTGGTGTTGGATTATCGAAATACTGGCCTTTTACTGGTGCCGTCCACTTACCACCAATAAAATTATCATAGCGTTCCTTGAACTGAACTTTTGAACCTTCTGTATTCGGATTTGCATAAACTAGATTTTCTGAAGCTTGTACCATACTGCGTCACACTCCCTGTTCTCTCATTTTTCTATTAGTCTAGTGCAATCATTTTTGCACACAGAGCTACTATACGAATCTCTATAGAACTTTATGCGAATTGAATGCGCTTACATGTAGTATCTTTTATAATAGCGGAAGATTCCATTTCTTTCAACTAAATACTTTTCACTTTAAATATACGGCAGAAGTTTCGCCAATTACACTGGCTGGAACTAACTTATTTACTATTCATAATCCAACTGTGCGATAAAAAAATTCAATGTAGAATATTTTCATTCTATACTTTCGAAAGAAAAAACCCTGTTTTCCCCTATATAAGCGGTAAAACCAGGGTCTTTTATTCCCAAGAAAAGAGTATAGATGCCAAGATTGATTTATAAAGCTCAATCCCTATCCACTCACATAGTGCAGGTCAGACAAATAGAAATCGCTTATTCCATTAGTTGTGTTGTCATTCTTTATCGTTCAATCGTCTCTTTATATGATTTTCTATCTGAGGAAAGCTTTGTAACACGCACCTTCAAGTTTCGAATAGAATCCTCGGTCAACTCCAATTTACCTTCCTTATGATGCTTCTTCCACTCTTTAACGTTTTTTCTATATAGTTTCTCTGAAAGATGATAAATATCAACGTCTATTGTTAAAGCATCCTCATACGTTTCCTTAATTTCACTTTCCACCACTTTTTCTATCTCTTTCCGAATTCGATCTGTCGTAATATCTTTTCCCATTTCACTGACAGTTGCCGATAAATCGACATTAATATCAAACTTCACTTCTCCCTTTCCAGTAATCGGCTTGATTTTCACCTTCACCTTATCAATGATCATCGTAAAATAATTTCCTCCGTCCAATTTAAAGGTAACTTGGCCCCTTTTCGTATTATTTGACATCCATTGTATTCCTCGGGCTTTGTCACCTGAGATAAATCCCTTGAAGCTGGTAGGGGTAATTACACCCACCCCTGACAAAACCGGTGCTTTAATAGGCTCCTGCATAGACTTCCAATTTTCCTCCACTGAAATTAATGGAATCATCGCCTCATGGCCAGGCTCATCCAGTCCGATTAGTAACTGTCGAATATTTAGTGGCTGTATGAAAGATTCTTGTTCATAGGAGTTCTTGGGATCACCAAGCTTAGACAATGTGATTGATTTATTAAGAACGGGTCTTAATAAAAGAACATCTTGCACGGGATCTTTCGTGGTGTACAGCCAAATTTGATATCTTGTTTCCTTATAGCGAATAAAACTATCAATAACCGGACTTAATTTCCCTTTAACCATCACGTCTTCTGATGCAACAATATAAGAAAGATGACCCCAAAACAATTTTTGATCTACTGAATGATATAATTCAAAAAGCGCTTCATCCATTGTATTGCCTGTGGCATGTCCAACTTCCGCTTGCACGGCTCCGATATCAATGGGTTGCTCGCTATTTGCTGTATTAGCAAAACTGACAAGTTGCACATACACTTCGTATTTTCCATCCTTAAAATCCACACCGACCCCATTGATATAAAGCATTCTTTCCGGCTCATTAGAATCCACACAGCCAGAAAGAACTGCTGAAAGGATTGCCAAAACTAGCGCAAGTATACGTGCAGTCATTTTCCACCTTCTTTGTTCCGTGTTTTATCCTTGGGACTTAGCATATTCGGACGCTTTTTATATTGTTTGGGATATAAACGCAAAAGCGACTTCTGTATGGTCTCCCAGCTTAAATCCGTCGCAATATTCATGTAAGGCACCCCGAATGTTCGAATACTAGCTAAGTATAGAACGGTAAAATAGAGCGCCATAAGGAATCCAAACAGTCCAAAAAAGGACGTTAAGATAATGAAAAATATACGTAGTATACTCACGGATCCCACCAACGATTGGTTAACCAACGTAAATGTCGAAATCGTTGAAGCCGCTATAACGACAATCATAGCGGGACTTGTAATTCCTGCCCGAATGGCGGCATCTCCAATAATTAACCCACCCACAACGCCAATCGTTCCTCCAAGTGCAATTGGAAGACGTAAGCCTGCCTCACGAAATAATTCAAACATGAGTAGCATGAGTAGCATTTCAAGTGTTGTAGGCAACGGCAGTCCCGTATTAGCTTTCACGACTGTCGCTAATAATAGAAGGGGCAATTGATCTTGATGAAATGTTGTTAATGCGAGCCAAAGTGCCGGTAAAGTTATACCTATCGACAAACCAAAAATACGCAATATTCGTTCCAACGAACTATAAATAGCTATATTCTCATTATCATCACTTGTTTTAACAAGTAAAAACAGGTTTATGGGCAAAATTACAGCATAGGCCGCCCCATCAACAAAAATGAGAAATCTACCTCTTGCTAGGGATTGAATCGCATTATCGGGTCGACCTGTATAGTTAGTTCTTGGGAAGAGTACGCCCTTAATATCCATACTCTCCATCAGTAAGTCCGGGCTGAATACGATATCCATATCAACTTTTTTTATCTGGTTTTTTATACTATTTAACGTCTCTTTACTAGCGATATCGTCAAAATATAGAAGAGCTACTGTCGTTTTAGTTCGCTTCCCCAATTCAAATTTTTCCACACTCAATGAACTCGTTGGTAAACGCTTCCGGATTAGCGCGATATTGACCGAAACGTCTTCAATAAAATTATCCCTAGGCCCTTTAACCGGTGCTTCTAATTTTGTCTCTTCGGGATTTCGGTTTGGTTTTTTTGCAATATTACTTGAAAAGAGAAGACCAAACTCCTCAAAATATAGAAGCAAATTTCCGGTGTATACGAGTGTACCCGCTTCATTAATGTCTTCCACTCTTTTTAAATCCGGAATGTGTAATTGTGCTACAATGGCTTCTTCTGTCGTTACATCCTTCAAATGATTCATCATAAGCTGAACACGTTGAACAATGACTTCATTCAGTAATTGCTGATCGATCATGGCATTACATGTAATGAATACTACTGGACGTTCATTGAACGTGTACGATTGAAACTGAACATCCGCGGACTTTAGAAACAATTGTTTCATGGAATTTATATCTATTTCCTTTTCATCCGACTTCATGGTTCTTCACCATTTTCTGTATAGATTTTATGTTCTGACTTTTCTAGATGGTTTTCTTGAAATCAAAGCAATAACGACTAAAAAGAAAGATAGAAAGAGCATGAAGAATAAAGTGATGATCAATACATAATCTCCTTTAATGGTATGAAAAAGACGATCATCCAAAAGAGACAACGACAACGTCATAAAGAAAAAAGCGGGGGCAAGTATTTTCCAAATACGCTGTTTGTCTCCTGTCATATTTAACAAGTCCGCTGCTATGAATAAAAGAAGCCCCACTCTTATGAATGCACCTGACAACCATTGATAAATTGAAGCAAAATCAAAATGCTCGATAAACCGCCCAACCGATCCCAGTCCCCATTCTTCATAGGCGGGAAATCTTTGTTTTGTCGCTTCGGTTGGACCAAACTCCGTTATGGCTCCAATGGTAGGACCCATGGTCAAACCCATCAAAATGAAAAGCATAATAGCGAAATGATACCACCGCATCCGATCTTTGACTTGTTGTTGTATGAACAAGAACAACAAAATCTCGACAAATCCGGATGCTGCAAACATCGCGGTAGTGAGTACAGGTTGAAATCCATGTTCCAAAAAAGGTTGAAGCAACTCATAATTTTTCACTTGCATATTCGTAAATGCAATAAAAAAACCTAAAATAACGATCCAAAATAAAATAAGTACATTAACCATCGCAATCGTTTGTAAGTTTGTGGTGACAAGTAGGATACATAAAATGGTGTAAACGATTACCAACGGCAGCATAGGCGTTTCTGGCAGAAAAGTTGACACCATCCAAAATAATGTCTCACCCATTGTAAATGCGGCCATAATAATTAAAAAGAAAGCCGTTACGTACCGGAATATGGCTGTAGCGACTTTCCCGATGTTCGTCTCCAACCACTTTGTTAACGGTTGTTGATTTGATTTTTTATGGATGTAAAGTACGAGAAAAAGCCAAGGAAAGATTGCAATAGTTGCCACTAGAATAGATATCCATCCATCCCTTCCCGCCCCTTTCACCAATGACGGGATAATAGTCACATGATTTTTCAAACCAATTATTGTCATCGACAGGAAAATAACATGCAAGACACTTATAGAACCGGTTTTTTTCATACGAAAACCCTCTAACGTTTTTATATCATTTAGCTTTGACAATAATAGATAAAATTATACTTACTAGACGATAGAATAGAGGGGAAGGATGATACTATTTTCTCAACTGCATTAATTACATGTGGTATAACGCCAATAATTATCTCCCAGCACACCTGACAAATACGCTAATCCTTCACTTTCAGTACGATGGACGGAACGCCAGTCCTCTCCGTCAAGCGCTAAATAAATTTCATGATGAGGTGCATCATTATGATAGCCAACCAGGTCAATGTTCCCTTCCTGATCCACATGAGCTTTCACTTCATAATGAATTGGCGGTGAAGTGGTTAATGGATTGCCTACGTCATGATTGATTGTAAAATGAACTTCTGTCGATTTCCCTTCCAACCGATCAATGTCTATACCATCTACAGACGCATGGTCATGACGCTTATACCGTTTCATCGTATTCAAGCCGATTGACGGTCCCGTGGCTTTCGTAAATTGCAATGTACTGTCTCCCCCGATAAACTCTCCTTCTATATCCACACGGGTACGGAAGCTTTTCCCTTCTGGATTAAAGTCCCGATCATCTCCTGTAAAGTATGGTATCGGTGAAAAGAGATTCGGATTCTTTATAATATCTTCCTTTAAAAATGTCGTATAACGGAACTTCCACTGTTCCACTTCTTTTGTCTTTTTCCTGTCAGCTACCGGTTTTAGTAATTGATTCCGCTGCTTTACCCGTACAGAAAAAGTGTAGATTTCTTCTGTCGGTTTATTCTCAAGATTTCGAGGCATAATCACTTCATACACTTTTGATGCGATCGATTTACTGACATTCATTTTCTGATTGCTGTCAATCAATGGACGCGTTGCCGCGACACTATATACTACCGACTCAGAAAGACTTGTCTCACGATCAATAAAACGATTATCAGTAATTGTCTCGATGTATTGTCCGTTGCGGTAAATATCAAACTTCTCTACGTCCTTAATCCACTCCCATGACAGTGCAATTTGTGATGGGGCGACAATCGTTGTAATGACTAAGCGTTGTAAAGGATGTTCATCTTCCTGTACTTCTGTTAGGGCGGACGTCTGGATAACAATCACATCTTGAACCCGTCCTTCCTCCACTCGTTCCACTGTATATTGAAAAGGATGTGACGGGTCTAATTCACCATCCGTAAACTTCGGAGCCGTTCCTTCATATACTTGCCTGTCATTTTTATAAACACGATAATAACCACCTGTGTCACTCCATGTGAATGATATATCATCCAATGAATGAACCATCTGTTGAATTTCAAATAATTTCTCCATTTGCGATCTGCTCCCTTTTATCTATTTCATCTGAAACAGTTATACGCCTTCAGATAATTATGTAACATTCAGCATATCGTTATACCTCTTTGTCTATGCGGAATCGCTCATTTCCAAATACTTAGACCTTCTAATCCCAGTATTATTTCAACCTTTTTCATGTATATGATATAATTAGCCTGTCTGATACATAGCCACCACTAGGGGCGCCTTCTTTTCGGCTGAGATGCGATTACGCAAACCCTTTGAACCTGATCTAGCACATACTAGCGGAGGGAAGTGGGTAGTTTTCATACCCAATTGCCCATCTATGCATGGGTTTTTTGTATATATACCTTTAAAGGGAGGAAAAGAAACATGCAGCTTATTCAAGAACTTCGTCAAAGGCAACCGCTCGTTCATTGCATTACAAATTTTGTAGTCGCGAATTTCCAAGCAAATGGTTTACTTGCAATAGGCGCTTCTCCCGTTATGGCGGATGCAGTAGAAGAAGCAGAAGATATCGCTAGAATTGCCTCTTGCAGCATTTTAAATATTGGCACATTGAAGCAACAAACAGTAGATGCAATGATTTTGGCAGGAAACAGTGCCCGCGCAGTAGGAAAACCCGTCGTACTAGACCCTGTGGGTGCAGGCGCCACAGCTTTTCGTAAAGCTAGCGTCCTGAAAGTACTGAACGAAGTAGACGTCACACTGATCCGTTGTAATGCAGGGGAACTTGCTGCAATTGCAGATGTTCCATGGGCCGCCAAGGGTGTTGACGCAGGTGAAGGTTCTGCCGACATCAAAGGTATAGCGACAATGACTGCTCGCAAGTATAACTGTCTGGTTGCAGTATCAGGCGAAGTGGATATTGTCACGGATGGTGATTCCACATTATCCATTACAGGCGGTCACCCCATGATGACTACCATTACAGGTACGGGGTGTTTACTTAGTTCTGTCACGGGTGCTTTTCTTTCTATAGGAATGGAATATCCCTTGGAAGCTGTAGCAGATGCACTTTCATTTTATAAACGGGCTGGTGAACAGACAGCTAAAATTTCACGTGGTCCTGGCGACTTTGCTGTGAACTTCATAAATACATTACATACATTGGATAGCGAATCGAAAACATTTTCAACCTAATAGACAGGAGGTTTTTCAATTGACAGTACAAGTAGCATTGACCATTGCCGGTTCGGATAGCGGAGGTGGCGCAGGAATTCAAGCCGACTTAAAAACGTTCCAGGAACTAGGTGTATTTGGCACTTCTGCTATAACCGCGGTGACTGCTCAGAACACACACGGTGTTCACGGTGTTTATCCAATACAAACAGAAGGAGTAATAGCACAAATGCGTGCAGTACTTGATGATTTTGATGTAAAAGCATGTAAAACCGGGATGCTGTTTTCTGCAGAAATTATTACTGAAGTAGCTACGCTATTAAAAGAATACCCTTCGTTTCCATTAGTCATTGACCCTGTCATGATTGCAAAGGGAGGACAAACTTTATTGCAACAACAGGCGATTCAAGCATTAAAAGAGCATTTGTTGCCACTGGCTACCATTGTGACTCCGAATATTCCTGAAGCGGAAGTACTGACCGGAATGAAAATACGAACAGATGAAGACATTCAGCAAGCCGCAGCTGCTTTTATCCAAATGGGAGCGAAAGCCGTCGTTATGAAAGGCGGCCACCGTAATGATGTGTTGGACGCAAAGGATTATTACGCGGACGAAGAAGGTCAGTCATTCACTGTAACTACACCTTGGATCCAAACTAAAGACACACATGGAACCGGATGCACATTTGCAGCGGCGTTGACAAGTTTTCTAGCTAAAGGCTATTCCTTGACGGATGCAGTTGCCGAAGCGAAGCAATTCATACAAGCCGCGATTGAAAATGGCTTGAAGATCGGTTCAGGCCATGGACCGACAAATCATTGGGCATATGGTGATCTAAAAAAGGAGATACACTGATGTCAAATATAGGATTGAAGAAAGCATTAGGTTTATATTTTGTAATGGGCACACCAAACTCAGGGAATCAAGATCCATTAGCAATAGTGGAAGCAGCTCTTCGCGGGGGTGTCACATGTTTTCAGTTGCGTGAAAAAGGATTACATGCCCTCGAAGGCGAAGCTTTGCTCGGGTTTGCCAGAAAGTGTCAGGCGCTATGCAGATTGTATCGCGTTCCTTTCATCATCAATGACGATGTGGATCTTGCATTGGCAATTAATGCGGACGGGGTTCATGTAGGACAAGATGATGAACGGGCAGACAGCGTGCGTCAGCGAATTGGTCCGGATAAATGGCTTGGGGTTTCGACTCACAATGCACAAGAAGTACAAATTGCACAATCCATTGGTGCGGATTATGTAGGACTGGGTCCGATCTATCCGACGTCAACCAAACTTGATGCTTCGGCAGTTGTCGGTACCACTTTAGTAGAAGAAATTCATACTACTTTCCCTGATATGCCGATAGTCGCTATAGGCGGAATTACGCTGGCTACAACCAGCTCTATTATCCAAGCCGGAGCAGATGGTGTAGCCGTTGTTTCTGCGATCGCATCGGCTAAAGATCCACAGTATGCAGCAAGTGATTTAGCAAAAACAATACACTCCTTGTTGGAATGAATGGGGTTCGTATGAATACACGTAGAATGATTTTCATGACAATGTTTGTAGCCATCGCAGTTGCCGGCTCTGCATTCGTTTCATTCCCTGCTGGTATCGCCAGAGCATATCCCATACAGCATGCTGTGAATGTCGTAGTGGCGATTATAATGGGGCCTGGAGCTGCCGTGATGGTAGCGTTTATGACAGGACTCGTACGTTTATTAACAGGGACAGGTTCACTGCTCGCGTTTCCAGGCGGAATGATCGGTGCACTTTTAGCTGGCGTACTCTATCAGCGTTTCAAAAGAAATTGGAGTGCGGGTATTGGAGAAATTATTGGAACCGGTTTGATAGCACCATTGTTTGCGGTGCCTTATGCCAAAATTTTGATGGGCACTACCGTCACTGCCTTCTTCTTTCTACCCCCTTTTCTTGTATCGACAGTGAGTGGTACAATTATCGGCCTATTATTGGCTCCAAGACTGTTGAAATTGAAGATTTTTAAAGATTTGCAGTAACACCAAGATGTAAGTCAAAATGGTGGAGATCAGTGATGAGATCCAATTTGCGTTCCAGCACGTTGATCAACATCTCCCCTCTACAAAATCAAATAGTCTAAAAAAAAGATCCGCAGAGAATAATCTCTGCGGATCTTTTGTCGATTTCCCGGGAAATAGAGTGTGTTATTTCCCCGTATGATTATAATATCTCTTCATTTCGTCTGCAGGCACCATATTTCCGCCCGTTCCCCATACAAGGTGCGTTGTGTTTTTGAAGTCTGCTGACGGTAATTTAGACTGTATAACTTGTACAGGCCCTGTCATACCAGCAAGTGCTGAAGGTTCTAACCAGATGTCTTCACTATCCGCCAGCTTTTTCAGGAGCGTGAACAATGTCTGATCTTCTACCGTATAGCATCCTGTGAGGAATGGTTCCATCGTTTTTCCGACAAATGCGGACGCTGTACCGACTGCTAAACCATCAGCTGCAGTTTTATTGTCCAGGCCAAAATCTGCAACTGAGACTTGGTCGTGCATTCCTGTCATCATTCCAATCATCATACACGGCGAGTGTGTTGGTTCAGCAAAAAGGCAATGCACATGATCGCCTAATGCCAATTTTAATCCGAATGCCACGCCACCTGGTCCTCCGCCTACACCGCAAGGTAAATAGACGAATAGCGGGTGTGCTTCATCGACAATAATATTTTGCTCTTTCAATTGTGCTGCAACACGTTCTCCTGCTACTGCATACCCCATGAATAAATCGGTCGAGTTTTCATCGTCCACAAAGTGACAAGACGGGTCAGCCTCTGCCTGACGTCGGCCTTCTTCTACCGCTTTACTGTAATCATCGATATACTCAACCACATGAACACCTTTTGAGCGCAATAAATCCTTTTTCCACTGTTTGGCGTCGGCTGACATATGCACCGTTACATGGAAGCCAAGTTTTGCACTCATAATACCAATACTCAATCCCAGATTCCCTGTCGAGCCTACTGCGATTTTGTGCTTCGCAAACAACTCACGGAATACCGGTGTATCAAATTGGCTGTAGTCTTTTGTAGAATCGAGCAACTGACTATTGATCGCAAGCGTCTCTGCATGCTTCAAAACTTCATAAATACCACCACGCGCTTTGATTGACCCTGAAATTGGCAACGCATTATCCTGCTTTAATAAAAGCTTTCCCGGGATCTGGATAGCGTACGCTGTTTCAAGTTCTCTCTTCATCTTTGGAATTGGGGTTAACGGAGATTCAATGACACCTTTATCCGTATCGGGAAAGGCTTTCGCCAAATAGGGAGCAAATCGTTCTAGGCGATCGCTAGCATCTACTATATCGACTTTTGATAAATGCGTCTTCAACAGGCCCGCCGCTACCCATTCGACAGAAGGGTTACACCATAACACTTCCTTCTGCTCTACTACGCTTTGTAATAAGGGGAGCTTTTCAAGCCATTCACTTTGCGTCTTCTTATTCACTTACCAATCACTCCTCGGTTATAAATGTATGTCCACACAAATTTCACTCGAACCAGCCTTTTTCATTGAATAACGTAATCGCCTCAATACGATTACGCACTCCGAGTTTATCCAGTATTGTGGAGACATAATTACGAACAGTACCGGGTGATAAAAACAGTTCAGCCGCAATCTGTTTCGTTGTCTTCCCTTCGGACACTAACTTAAGTACTTGGACTTCCCGCTCAGTCAGCGGATTCTTCTCTTCTTCTTTCATATCAAATGCCATGTCGATTAATTCTGGTGCATAAATGCGGCGTCCTTCAATAATAGAATGAATCGATTTCACCAGTTCTTCGATCGGATTGTCTTTCAGTAAATATCCACGAACTCCTGCGTTCCGCGCTCGTTCAAAATAACCTGCTCTAGCAAATGTCGTCAGAATAATAATTTGACAGTCCATATCTTGTAGTTCTTCTGCTGCATCCAAGCCAGTTTTAATCGGCATTTCAATATCCATTATACAAATATCAGGCTGTAGACTTTTCACCAAGTCTACAGCTTCCTGACCATTTTTAGCCTTACCTACTACTTCCATATCTTCTTCCAGGTTCAACAACGACCCTAATGCACCGAGCAGCATTCCTTGGTCTTCTGCAATTACAATGCGGATCATACGTTACCCCTCCTTTATTTGCTTTAAGACAGCAGGTACCATGATTTTCAGTTGAGTTCCATTGTCACTTTTGATCGACAGTTTACCGTTGACGAACTCTAATCGTTCCTTCATGCCATCGAGTCCATTCCCCGGTAAATTCACGCCGTTTTGCGCAATACTAATTCCATTGTCGTTTATTCTAATTACGAATGCCTTTTCTGTCTGTTCAAATATAATACAACATCGCTTTGCATAGCTGTGTCTTACTACGTTATTGATTGCTTCTTTCAAACACATTACAAGTACGTTTTCTACAATAGGTGAAACGTCGGGGAAATTTGGATTACCTTCTATATCGACTTCGATTTCAGCGGCCTTCAGCATTTGTTGGACGCGCACTAGCTCATCTTTAAGTTTCACACGCCGCATACCACTAACAAGAACTCGTACTTCTTTCAATGCTGTACTAGAAATTTGACGTATATCTTGAATCTCTGCTTTTGCTGACTCGATATCTCGATCCATCAATCGTGATGCCAAGTCACTCTTTAAACCAATCATGGATAATTTTTGTCCAAGCGTATCATGAAGATCACGAGCAATACGCTCACGCTCTTGAATGATCATCAGTTCTGATATCCGTTCCCTTGCAATCTCCAACTGATCTTGGAGTAAATCTCGTTTTTGACGGTTGTATAAATTGAATGGCAATAATACTACACCGATAACCGTGATAATAACAAAGTGTATTTGTGGCAAAAATAATTCAATTTCCAGAAAGAACCCTGCAACGATTGCCCCTATTAAAATAGCAATATGTAATCCATAAATAATAAAAAAGCCGACTGGTCGTCTAATATTTCCAATTGAGAAAGCAATGAATAATGACAGGTACACATAGCCAAATAACAATGTCATTACGACCGTAATGACAATTTCAAAGCTGATCCACATATACATAAGACCATTTTTTGACTTGGCGGAAAAATAATATGATAGAAAAAATAACACTAGTAATATAATACCTATTGTTAAATTAAAGGGAGATGCACTTCGTAAAATAAAAAAGAAAGGCAATATACAAAATACAACCCAAGCATAAATACTTAGCCATGGGCTTTTCGGGAAAACACTATACCAGCTATACATCAGTTCTCATCGCCATCCTTTTCGTTTCATTGTAACAAATAATTTCTCTACTCGCTTCTTAAAGATATAAGGACAAAATAAAAAGGCGAAGAAGGATTGCTCCTTCTCTCGCCATTTTATGATAAGCGTGTACGTTTTGGTTTTAAATCAATCGACAACTTATCTTTTAGTGAATATTGTTTTGCTTCTTTGAATGTAATGAATTTTTTATGGTTTGGATCATACAAGCGATAACGTAATGATTCAAAACTAGTCTTCAATGTAATGGTTGTAGCTTTTTGTAATGGCGGAGTCAATTCATGCGCCATTTCCAAGTTATAGTTTGGTACTCGCGGTGCCAAGTGGTGTACGTGGTGGAATCCGATATTGCCTGTTGCCCACTGAAGAGCACGGGGCAATTGATAATAAGAACTTCCCTCAACTGCTGCTTTCACGTAATCCCAGTCAGATTCCTCTTCAAAATAAGAATCTTCGAATGTATGTTGGATGTAGAACAACCAAATACCAAGAGCGCCAGCCGTGAACATCATAGTACCTTGAATTAGCAAGAATGCTTTCCAGCCAATAGCTACAATTAATACTGTATATACTGCAGCTAAAATGATGTTGATCAAATACGTGTTCATACGCTCTTTCTTACGCGCGTCTTTACGGTTAAAACGACCTGAGATTAGCACCAAATATAAAGGTCCAAATCCAAATAAGACAATAGGGTTACGGTAGACACGGTAGCTGAAACGCTCAAACTTAGAAGCATTTTTGTACTCTTCAACAGTCATGACCCAGATATCTCCAACACCGCGTTTATCTAGATTGGAACTAGTTGCGTGGTGAATCGAATGTTCTCTTTTCCATTTTTCATATGGGAATAATGTCAACACGCCAGTGATTGTTCCTACAATGCTATTCGCTTTTTTATTGCGGAAGAATGAACCGTGCGTGCAGTCATGGAAGATGATGAATGTTCGAACTACAAAAAACGCTGCAACGATTGACAACGCAACCGTTAATATGACAGATATACTTAGACTTTGGTATGCCAGGAACCATAAGATAAATATTGGTGGAATTGTATTGATCATTTGAACGATACTCTTTTTCAAATCAGACTTCGCGAAAGGTGCGACGTCTTTATGCAGTTGCTTCGTTTGCTCTTTACTCATGTTTGACTTTCCCTCCTATTGGGTTTGCTAGTACATTAAGAATAACTTGTTTACAGCAGGAGAGGTAGACATAGATGTCATGACTTTGAGATGACAATTGTCATATGTTTTGAGACTGACATAATAATACACGATACATGCGTTAGGTTGTTGCATAACTTAGTGGTGTAAACTAGGGTTGAGAAGTATCCGCTTCTTACTCCCCCCATAACATACCGATATTTATCCTCAAATACCTCTACCTTTCGCTGTACATTCTTTTTATAATCGTTCAGAATATACAACTATAGAAAGGAATGTATACTGTGCGTGAATTATCAATTCGTTTATTATCCGTTTGGATTATTTGTATTTTATTTACCGGATTTTTTGCCTATATTGCTCGATCTATTCACTTGCAAACGATCTCTAGTTTTGATGAACCTATAATCGAATTTGTGCAAAGCGCAGAAGCCCCGGGGCTGACGTCTATTATGAAATTATTTACTACCATCGGTTCTACTACATCCGTTACTCTGCTGGGCATACTGACACTTGGAGTGTTGTTATGGAAGAAATATCGTGCTCAAGCAGTATTATTCACTATAGTACTGATTGGGACAGGCATTCTAAATCAAGTACTCAAACTCATCTTCAAACGGGCACGTCCTGATTTTAATCGTCTGATCGACATTGGCGGCTATAGCTTCCCTAGCGGACACACGATGATGGCATTCAGCCTCTATACGGTACTCGCTTATATCATATGGAGAAATTTAAAAACTACAGGAAGCCGAATTGCAATCGTAATTGTCGCGATTTTTATGATTGTGATGATTGCGGTCAGTAGAATTTATTTAGGGGTTCATTTCCCAAGCGATATAGTGGGGGGAATACTGGCTAGTTCAGTATGGTTGTTCGCATCAATTGCGATGTATCAGAGATTCCTAAGAAAAAAGGGTAAATAAATTTGATGAATGAAATGTAATGTTTGTAAAAAGGAATGACTATCTATGTGGAAAGAGTTTAAGGAATTTGCTTTTAAAGGAAATATTTTTGATTTGGCTATCGGAGTAGTCATCGGCGCAGCATTCAGTACTATCGTTTCTTCGCTGGTAGAACATATTATATCTCCGATTATTGGGATATTATCGGGCGGCTTAAATTTCTCAAATTTAAGTTTTGAATATCGTGACGCTGAAATTATGTATGGGAAATTCATCGAAGCTGTCATTAATTTCTTAATTGTAGCAGGCTCTTTATTCCTCTTTCTTCGTCTGCTTATTAAGCTAAAGATTAAAAGAGAAGACCCTGTTGAGGAAAAACCTCTAGAGAAATCACTGGATGCAAAAGAGGAATTACTGACTGAGATCCGCGATTTATTGAAAAGCGAACGACAAAATAATTGCTAGTTATTCATTTGATCCGACAGCTGACACAGTTGTCATGTAAAGTCCATTGCAACGCGCCTGACAAGGTGTTACAATGATAGGCAGGATACTGATCAAAGGAGTGGATATTCATGTGGTTCGTCTATATCATGTATGCATTGTTTGCATTTATTCTTGGTGGAACAGTACTTGGACTAGTCCGTACGTTTAGCAGTAATAACTAATACAACATAACAGCAGTGAATGAGGGGCTATAGCCTATTCATCCACTGCTGTTTTTATATACACTAAAGTCACTGACGAAATTAAGAAATCATCTATGTGCTCGCATCCAGTTCACACTTTTCGTGAAACGAATAAGATTTTCTGATATATTTTCACTCATCGTCGTATCCAATCCTTTAAAGAATGATAGAGGATTACTTTACATAAAAAGCGCAAGGCAGAAACGAGAAACCCGTCTCTCCTTGCGCTACTATTAATGTTTCATCAATCTACGCTGTTTACGAAGTTCACGTCGTGCAGGTGCAGTATCGAAAAGACGTTTTTCCATTTCTGTTTCGGGATACACTCCCACCACCGGTATCGGACGATTTGTGTCATCTACCGCAACCATTGTACAGAATGATTCCGTCGTCAACTTCACTTCACCTGTTACCAAGTTTTTGGAATGAACAGAAATAAAGACTTCCATAGATGTTCGACCAACAGAAGTGACTACCGCTTCAAGTTCGATGACATCGCCAAGCAGGGCTGGAGAAACAAAATCGACAGAGTCGATCGAAGCGGTAATCGCAGCTCTAGTCCCCGCATGTTTCATAGCTGAAATAGCTGCAATCTCATCGATATATGAGAGGACTTTCCCTCCAAAGATGGATTCAATATGGTTCGTGTCCGGTGGTAAGACTAGCTTACTTTGGATCGTTCTTGACTCGCTCATAGGTTTTCGTTCAGACATTACGACAACTCCCTTTTTAGTACGTTCATTTAAGTATACATAAAAGAAGGGAGTTGACGCCAATATTCGCTAAATGTATTGCCTATTCGATTAGATAATTCTACGTACACTACACACATGATCGGCATATACGGACTTTCTCAGCTCAATTTGTTCAATTAATTTCCCAGTTGAAGGTGCATGAAGTATCTTTCCGTTACCTACGTACATGGCTACATGATGAATATACTTCTTTTCATTCTTAAAAAAGATTAAATCACCTTTTTGCCAATCCGCAGAGTCGAGCGAGATCGGCCTACCCTCTTCCGCCTGATCTACTGCATCACGTGGCAAACAAATGCCACACGCTTTCCATATAGTACGGACGAATCCTGAGCAATCAAAACCCCAGGCAGACATGCCGCCCCATAAATACGGCAAGCCAATGAACCGTCTTCCTACAGTTAGCGGACGGTGAATAGATTCTTCTCCCACACGCTCGACATCAGATGCATTTAGCAGTTTCCAACCATGCGGTGTCCAGACACGTATCTTCTTGCCGCGCCTTTCTACAAAAGGAAAAATTGTATTAAAAGAAACACGTAAAAAGAATGTGCCGGATTCATCAAACAGTGCTGCTTTTGGATTCATCACTCTGACAAACTCTTCTGTCTGTATTCGTTTCTTCATGGAAAGCTGAACAAGTGGTACCCACCCCGGATAGCCTCGTGAATTCTTGCTAGTTGGCTGGGAGATCGCAATGATGCGCGCCCAGTCACCAACTACTTCTTCGACAATCACAGATTCACCATATAATAATTGCGTCTGAATTCGGTTTTTGTCACTCAGCGCTAGACGTTCTTCATAGGATAACTGGGAAAGCCATCTATCGATTTGCACGGGATGGTCCAAGGCAGGAAGATCGGCCACACGGGGAGAATCAGGGTCAGTCCATACCGTCGCAACGCTGACCGCACACATCCATTTCTCATTCACACGCATGCTCCTTTACCCATTGAATCATCCGTTTTGAATCAAAACCTAGTCCTGACTCTTTGCTAAACTCCATATGCGATCCTTGATAGAACACGCCGCCAGCAGAAAATCCTTCTGACAATAACAGGGGCGCGTCTAAATCTACTCGTGTTATATTGGGGTGACTCGCTGCTATATGGGCAGCTGCCGTCACCCCAATTGCTGTCTCCATCATACTTCCGACCATACACTCTACGCCATTTACTTCAGCCATTGCATTGATTTTCAAAGCTTCTCGGATCCCTCCCGACTTCATCAATTTGATATTCAGTACATCCACTGCGCGCATCTCCAGCAACTTCTTTGCATCTCTTGCTGAAAATAATGATTCATCTGCCATGATTAGCGTGCTTGTCTGTCTTGTCACGTCTCTCAAGCCTTCTACATCATATGCGGCAACTGGCTGTTCTATTAATTCCAAATCAATTCCGTCATCTTCCAACTGGCGAATGAGGCGAATGGCTTCTTTTGGTTTCCACCCTTGATTGGCATCAAGACGAATCGTAATATCTTGGCCGACGGTTCGACGAATAGCATGAATCCTTTCTCTTTCCTGTTGAAAACTACCTGTACCGACTTTCACTTTTAGCGTATCAAAACCTTTGGCAACATGTTCTGCCGCCTCCTTGGCCATCTCAATAGGTTCCCCGACACTGACCGTCAAATCCGTTTTTAGGCTTTGCTGGTAGCCACCTAACACTTGTACTAAAGGTAACCCGCAAAGCTGTCCGAATAAATCATGTACCGCCATGTCAACCGCGGCCTTTGCACTCGTATTTCCTATAATGGCCTGTCGCATTCTTTCCATCATTACTTCTCGCTGTATGATATCTTGGCCAATCAATAGGGGCGCAAGAATAGTATCAATGACATAACGAATACCAACGATGCAATCGCCTGTTATGACATGCGTTGGCACCGCTTCTCCCCAGCCAATCCGGCCGTCATCAGTTGTTATTTTTATAATGACCGATTGTACCGTATGAACAGTTCGCAATGCCGTGATAAATGGTTTACGTAATAAAGATGACACGAGGAATGTTTCCACCGTGCGAATTTGCAATTACTCCACTCCCGGTAAGATAGTCAGCGTCTTGCTATTTGCATCCAAACGTCCTTTCACGCCAAATGGGATTGCGATATTCGGTTCACAATGGCCGATACGGAATCCTTTTACGACAGGCTGATTTAGTTTGCCGAAATACTGTTCAAACACTTCATCCATCGTGAGGGAAGCATTTGGCTTGCTCGGTGTCGCTTTGGCGAAATCACCAATCACGATACCTGCTGCTTCACGAAGCTTACCTGCTAGTCGTAATTGATTAAGCAGCCGATCTACTTTATAAGGCTCTTCACCGACATCTTCCATTACAAGCAATCGATTATTTGTCTTAATCTCAAACTCACTACCTAGACTGTTGACTAGTTGTGTCAAATTACCACCGACCACTTCGCCTTCTGCAACACCGCCTACAAGTGTTTCGAGTGGCGAGATGGCTTCCGAGTAATGAATTTCAACTGGCGTAAATAATTGTCCAAACATTTTGCCAGACATTTCATGAAACCCATCTTGTGCGACACATGATGCGAGCATCGGTCCATGGAATGTAACTAGTCCTGCTCCTTGACGAATCGCGGTATGTAGATACGTAATGTCACTGAACCCCCAAAATACCTTCGGATGGTCATGGATCAAATCGAGATCTAGTTGTTCTGCGTAACGCGCCGAGCCGTAACCGCCACCTGCACAGAGAATTCCCTTCACTTCAGGATCTTTAAACATCTCATGCAAGTCAGCAAGCCGGTCCTCATCAGTCCCTGCCAAATAACCATTTTTCTTATACACAGACTGGCCCACTTTATAGCGTAGACCCAATTGCTCCAAAAATTGAAATGAACGCTCCAATACTTCACGCTCTACAGGACTAGCAGGTGCCACAATCCCAATTACATCACCTTTTACTAAATGTGCTGGACGAATCATTCTACTCATCACCCTTTCTACGTCCTACTTTATCATATTCAAGAAACACCATCGTCATCACGAGATTTCTAATACAATTGAAATAGATTGTGGGTAATTTTAAAGTTATCCCCTTTATGAACAGCCAATCCCCAAGTATTGTGTATACTTCATATAAAATTACTTAACTAACAGAAAAAGTTATTCACAATTTCTCTTTTGTGGATAGTTTTATAACATGAAAAAACGGACAACTGAAATGTATCAGTTGTCCGCAACATTATTGGCTATTGGTGAGTTGATTTTTCGATGCGTTAATTAATGTCCGAACCTTTTCATAATCTCCTTCATGAAGGGCCGTCACGATCGCACTTCCAACGATAACGCCGTCAGCAAGTCCGCCAAGTGTGCGAACATGTTCCGGAGTAGATATACCAAACCCAGCGAGAATAGGCACGGAACTTGCTGCCTTTAAACGCTTCAAGTGACCTTCGAGTCCTTCTGTAAATGATGAACGGACACCTGTGATACCGTTGACTGTCACTGCGTAAATGAAACCTTCTGCTGCTTTCGCAATGGCTTCAATTCGTTCAGCTGGACTCGTTAGAGAAACTAATTGAATTAACGCTACATCGCTATTCTTCAGCGCTTCTTTCAGTAAGCCACTTTCTTCAAGCGGCAGATCCGGAACGATTAAACCATAGACACCACTTGCTTCACAATCCGCTGCTATTGACTGCAAACCATAGCTAAGCACCGGATTCAAATACGTCATGATGACTAGTGGAATCTTCACTTCTTCTTTGAATGAAGCAAGTTCTTTCATAATCTTTCGTAATGTAATGCCTTCAGCTAACGCTCGCTCACCAGCTTGCTGAATCACATCGCCATCTGCTACCGGATCGGAAAATGGTATCCCTACTTCAATCGCTGTTGCACCTGCTTCTTGCAAGAATAATATAGTTTTCTTCAACGTCTGTAATCCACCATCACCCGCCATGATATAAGGTACAAACGCCTTGTCTCCCTGTTCATTACACTGCATAATCGCTTGTGTCACTAACTTTTTTGTCATGTAGATTGACCTCCTAGCGCATCACGTACTGTTTGCATGTCTTTGTCACCGCGCCCTGATAAACAGATAACGAGTAGCTCATCTTCTTGCATTTCTTTCGCTAACTGCACTGCATAATACACGGCGTGCGCACTTTCAAGGGCCGGAATAATTCCTTCTACACGCGAAAGCAATTGCACCGCTTCAAGTGCTTGTTGATCCGTAACGGAATCATATTGTACACGCTGGATATCAGCTAAATGGCAATGCTCAGGTCCTACTGCAGGATAATCGAGACCTGCAGAGATGGAGTGCGCTTCTTGAATAAATCCATCAGCATCTTGCAACACGTACATGTATGCACCGTGCAAAACGCCTTCTTGTTTACCCGCAATAGCGGCCGCATGTTTGCCTGTTGAAATACCACTACCAGCCGCCTCTACTCCGTATAACTTTACATCTTGATCTTCGACGAATGGGTGGAACATACCGATCGCGTTACTCCCCCCTCCAATGCAAGCTACAACCGCATTAGGTAAACGTCCTTCGTGTTCCACAATTTGCTTACGTGTTTCATCACCGATTACTCGCTGAAAATCACGGACGATTTGCGGGAATGGATGCGGCCCTAAAGCCGATCCAAGAATATAATGTGTATCCTCTACATTCGATACCCAATAGCGCAATGCTTCATTGACCGCATCCTTCAATGTACCTGAACCTTTATCAACGGAAACTACTTGCGTACCGAGTAGTTCCATACGAAAAACATTCAGTTCTTGACGACGGATATCTTCTTTGCCCATGAATACAACACATTCAAGACCGAGTAACGCACAAGCAGTAGCAGTTGCCACGCCGTGTTGACCCGCTCCTGTTTCTGCTACGATTTTCTTCTTGCCCATACGAATCGCAAGTAAGGCCTGGCCTAGAGAGTTATTAATCTTATGAGCACCTGTATGATTCAAATCTTCTCGCTTCAAATAAATTTTCGCGCCACCCGCATGCTTCGTTAAACGCTCTGCAAAAAACAAGGGCGTTTCACGACCTACAAACTCTTTTAGATAATAATCCAGTTCTTTTGAAAAGGCAGGATCTTGCTGTGCTTCATCGTAAGCAGTTTCTAACTCCTGCAAGGCGGTCATCAATGTTTCCGGCACGAACTGCCCTCCGAATTTACCGTAGCGTCCTTTAGTTTCTGTTGTCATGACGATTTCTCCTACCCTTCGCTGTATGAATGAACGTCTGAATACGTTCCGTGTCTTTTTGCTTCTCTATCTCCACTCCACTTGATACGTCAACCATATATGGGTTCACTTGTCTCAACGCTTCCTGCACATTTGCTGCATGCAGACCACCGGCTAAAATAATCTGTTCTTTTGATACTCCTACATTTTCAAGTAATGACCAGTTGAACGTCTTACCACTACCACCTTTGTATTCAACGCCTGGTGTATCGAATAAATAATAATCCACGTCATAGGTAGCAGCGAGTTTCACATCGTCTTCATTTTCGATAGCAAGTGCTTTAATAGAAGGTAACCCTACTTGTTGAATAAAAGCAGGAGTCTCATCGCCATGGTACTGGATGTAATCCAATGGTACTTCATTAAATATCTTTACTAGTTGCTCTTTCGTTTCATCAACAAAGACTCCAATTTTTAAAACAGATGGTGGAATGAGTTTTGCCAGTTTCTGCGCCTGCTCTACCGTCACTTCTCTGCGGCTTGGTGCAAATACAAAACCTATAGCATCCGCGCCTGCATCTACAGCTGCTTGTACATGTTCCGGTTTCATCAATCCGCAAATCTTTACTTTTGTCATGGACGAATCACGTGTTTTTCTACTTGCAATGCTTGTAGAGCTTCTTTTACTGAATCACTGCGCATTAACGATTCTCCGACAAGTACTGCACTCGCTCCAGCTTTTGCCGCACGTTCTGCATCCTCAGGTCCCCAGATCCCGCTTTCACTGATGAACACACGCTCTTCATCGAACGGGAACTGTGACGCGATTAGTTCTGTTTGCGCTAGGTCTACTTCGAATGTATGCAAATCCCGGTTGTTGACACCAATGATTCTCGCATCGATTGACAGTGCGCGGTGCAACTCTTCAGTGTTATGCACTTCCACTAGCACATCCAAGCCTTCTTCATTGGCATACGTATACAGACTTCCGAGTGTTTCGTCATCAAGTGCAGCCACAATCAATAAAATCACAGATGCACCTGCGCTTTTCGCTTGGTCAATCTGAATTTTATGGATCATAAAGTCTTTACATAACAATGCGATTGGCACGGCATCCGCTACTGCAGACAAGTCTTCAAATGATCCTTTGAAGAATTCCCGATCAGTCAATACTGAAATACACGCAGCACCTGCTTCATAATAAGCAGTCGCTTGTTCAACCGGATTTGCACCTTCTGCGATCAAACCTTTAGAAGGAGATGCACGTTTCATCTCAGAAATGACTTGCAGTTTTTTCGCTTTTATCAATGTCTGATAGAGTGACGGACGTGAAATCTCTCGTTCTGGAAATATTGTGTTGCTTGCTAGCAATTGATCTACTTCTATTTTCTTCTGTGCAATAATCTTATCTAAAATCGTCATTGGATAACCGCCTTTTGCCGAATCATTTCGCTGAATGCGACGACCGCATCTAATTTTTCTAACGCTTTGCCTGATAAGATACTTTCAGTAGCTACTTTCACACCTTCTTGAATGGTGGAAACTCGGCCATTTGCAAATAAACCGATTCCCGCATTCAACACCACTGTATCAAACTTTGGTCCACGTTCTCCACTTAAGATTGACCGAGTAGTTGCGGCATTTTCTACTGCGTCTCCACCTTTTATCGCTGACAACGGCGCATATTCCAGCCCTACGTCATCCGCCGTCAATGAAAATGGAATTAAATCCCCATGATCAAGAAGTACGAATTCATTTTGGCCGGCGAGAGATGCTTCATCCATTCCGCCTGCCCCACTAACCACAATTGCTCGTTCCCGTCCTAGCATCCTGAGTACTGAGGCATATTCCATGATGAAATCCGGACGGTTAATACCGGTAAATTGCGTTTCAAGTGATACAGGATTCGTCAAAGGTCCAACTAAGTTGAAGATCGTTGTTTTACCAATTTTGTTTCGTATAGCACCAATTCGTTTCATTTTCGGATGAACAGCTGGTGCGAATAAGAATGCAATTCCTTGTTGTTCCAGCAGATTCTGCATATCAGTTATCTGGAAGTCGGAATGAATGCCAAGTGCGTCCAGGACATCTTGGCTTCCTGATGCGCTGGAAATTTTACGGTTACCGTGTTTCGCAACCTGGACCCCAGCACCCGCCAACACAAATGCAGCCGTCGTACTAATATTGAATGTATTGACTCCGTCTCCACCCGTTCCGCAGTTATCTAGATAACGTGCCTCTTTAGGTGTTAGATCATTTGCATATGACTTCATAACGGCTGCCAATGCCGCTACTTCATGTGATGTTTCACCTTTTTTTGATAACGCGATCAAAAACTGTGCAATTTGATCTTCATCTGTTGCTTCATTAAACATCAGCTCAGCGGCTTCTCTCATCTCTTCATACATAAGGTGACGTTGCTTCTCTACTATGCTTAAAAACCTCTCCATACTCATCTCTTCCCTTCTCGTCTAGATGTTTACGTGATCTTTCAGTAATGCCTGTGTCTTGGTAATCACTTTGTCATTTGTGTTGCTTCTAGTAAAGAACGAGCTTTATTGGACGTTTCTTTATATTCTAGTGAAGGGACAGAAGCCCCTACTATGCCGGCACCTGCCTGGACATACGCTTTGCCTTCTTTTACGAGCATTGTACGGATCGTTAATGCGAAGTCAATATTACCGTTTAGACCAATGTAGCCGATAGCGCCTCCATAAATTCCACGATGCTGATCTTCCAGTTCATCAATCATATCCATGGCGACCGGTTTAGGAGAACCGGTTACAGTACCCGCTGGCATTGTCGCTTTTAACGCATCCAGTGCATGTAATCCTGGAGCCAGGTCACCCATCACTTCGGAAACTAAGTGCATAACATGTTCATAACGAACTGTTTCCAAGTAATTTGAGACTTCAATCGTTTCGGGACGACAGATTTGTTGCAATTCTTTCTTGCTTACTTCCACTAGCATATCGTGTTCGGACAGCTCTTTCGGATCATGGCGTAATTCGATTTCGAGCGCTTCATCTTCCGCTTGATCTCGCCCTCTTCTGCGTGTGCCCGCAATCGGATTTGTTAATACTTTATCTCCAGTGACACGCACAAGACTTTCGGGCGACGTTCCGATTACTGTATGATCTTCAAACTCCATGTAATACATATACGGAGATGGATTGCGGCGACGCAGTTTACGATACAACGCAAATGGATCACCTGTAATATCTGCTTCAAAGCGACGTGACAGAACGACTTGTTCCGCCTGTCCTTCTTTAATTGCATCAATAACAATCTGAACACGACGCTCAAATTCTTCCTTGGAAATAGCACAACGATAATCAGATAGAGAAACACTATCCTCTTTATCGACGGAGCCATTAACAATCATGTCTTCGATGGCGTCCAAGTCGGGTGCTTCGTATACCGGATTGATTTCTGTATGCAGTAATGTCACTTCGTGCAATTGATGGTCATAGATCACAATCGTGTCGTAAATATTAAAGTAGACATCCGGCATTTGAAGATCATCAGCTGTTCGTTGTTCACCATTCCTAGCTGCTCCGTATCCTACATAACCAACCGCACCGCCTGTAAACGGAAATCCTGCATCTTCCGTAATACGAGGCATGAGACGCTTCAATAAAGTATACAGATCTCCTTCATGCGTATAGGTTCTATTCGTTGAGTAGACGATCTCTTCTACTACACCATCCCGACCACGATAGGCTTTTTGCGGATTCAGTCCAATAAATGAATAGCGCCCTGACCCATTTGCTTGCGAAGAACTCTCCAATAGGAACTTATGGTTTCCTTTCAATCTTCTAAATATCAAAATAGGAGTTAAGGAATCTCCTTCAATCTTTCGCGTCGTTACCCGTAAGTTCTTCTGCACTGTCATCATAATCATTCTCCTCTTCTCTATGGACTGCTGTATAGTTCTTATAATTAAATAGAAAAAGCCCTCTGCAAACAGAGCCAGTTAGCCTGTTGCAGAGGACGATTATGTAACCGCGTTGCCACCTCAAATTGAAGCACCGAAGCACTCCCACTTTATGTGTTTTCACACTGCCCTTAACGCGGGCAAACGTCTGTTTTTCATCAAAACAGCTGCCATAAGTCCATTCACGAATGATGTGTATCAGTTTTCACCAACCACTGACTCTCTAGGAAGCACATACAATCGCTACTCTTCTTATTCATATCTTTTCGCTATTCTCTTCTCTGCTAACTCATCTCATCTGCCGGGACGATTCCGCTATCGAAACCTTCTGTCCATCTAGTTATTATACTTATCTTAATATGCTGAATCTTTAATGTCAACAATTTCTTACGGGAAAAATGCTATAATTAGCTTATGGTAAAAAGTGCGGAAGGAGAATCTTTATGCGGATCAATAAATTTCTAAGTGGTGCAGGTATTGTATCCAGACGAGGTGCAGATCAGTGGATTGCCGACGGTCGTGTGAAAATCAATGGACAATTGGCAGAGCTTGGAAGTAAAGTCGAGGCAGGCGATCAAGTAGAGGTCGACGGAAAACTAGTCGAACAAGAAGAGCAGTTAGTGTATATTGCACTGAATAAACCAGTAGGTATCACTAGTACAACAGAACGTCATATTGAAGGTAATGTTGTAGATTTTGTTAACCACCCATTACGAATTTTCCACATCGGACGTTTGGACAAAGATTCCGACGGTTTATTACTATTAACAAACGATGGTGATATCGTCAATGAAATCCTGAGAGAAGAACACGGTCATGAAAAGGAATACATCGTGACCGTGGATAGTCCCCTAACCGCCTCATTTATTTCACAAATGGAAAACGGAGTGAAGATTCTCGATACTGTAACGAAACCTTGTACGGTGAAAAAACTCGGTCCTAAAACTTTTTCTATTATATTGACGCAAGGTTTAAATCGTCAAATCCGTAGAATGTGCGCAGCTCTCGGCTATCATATACGCCGCTTGCAACGTGTGCGGATACTTACTATTGAACTGGGTGATCTTCCGATTGGTGAATGGCGAGAACTAACAGATACAGAGCGTGATAAGTTATTCAAAACACTTCAATACGAACCGAAGAGATAAAAGATCATGGAGGCCCTACAAAGCTTCCATGATCTTTTTCCTATGCAATGCTTTAATATTTCTAATACCCCTAATAACCTACATTTATTTACTTCAATAACTAGTTCAAAACTCTCTTATTCATGCTATAATCAGACAGTTGATATATTTACTTCTACCTATTAGGTATTTTTATATAATTTCACAACTCTTAGCTTCCAAATCAAGGACTATTCTATCCCCTAACTTTACTTAAAGAAAGGATGTGCCTTTATGGCGTTATATACTCCTAGTATTTCTTCACATCTGTCCACATTACTTGATGAAAAGTTCTGTATTTCACTCATCGATGTAAATGGTCATCTCACCTATGTAAATCAGAATTTTTGTGAGCTGACAGGCTATAGCGAAGATGAATTGATAGGTAGGACGTGGAAAAAGTTAAATAAAAATCTCTCTGTTGAAGAGATGCTTTATACGCTTACAAAGCATTTTCTCCATGCTACCGTCTATCAAGAGTCTATACAAATTTATTCTAAGTCAGGTACAGTGCACTGGTTGGATATCAATATTGTTCCCATTTATGATTCTGCCGAAAACTTAACGGGTTATCTCTCTCTCGATATTGATGTCACCCGATCCAAACTGGTATCAAACGAGTATGACAAAACCCGTACCGACTTGCAAAACTTTAAATATGCACTGGATGAATCAGCAGTAGTCGTTATTACTAATCCTCAAGGCGTAATTACTTATGTCAATAATCGCTTCTGTATCCTTTCGGAGTACTCACGTAAGGAACTGATCGGCAAAACACATCGTGTAGTCAACTCAGGTACACATCCTAAAAGCTTCTTTGTGAATATGTGGGAAACGATTCAGTCCGGACAAGTATGGAGAGGCGTAATCCGTAATAAGTCTAAGTCTGGAAACTTTTATTGGGTCCATACTACTATTGTTCCGTTTATCGGCCAAGACGGTAAACCATTTCAATATATTTCCATACGCCAAGATGTGACCTCTCAGATGGAAGCGGAAAAATCACTGGAATTGGCATTAAAAAATGATTTTACTATGACCGTGAAAAATCTTCAAAATGCTATTTTTAAATATTCTTTTGATGAAAATAATCAAATCAATATTACATTACTAGAAGGAAAAGTAGCCGAACAACTGGGTATCACTGCGAATACACTTAACCAGCTCACAACGAATAAAGCGTTCATGTCGTCTACATTTAAGCGACAGCTTCTTGGAGCTTTACTGGGCCGAGTTGGACAGTTTGAAATTGACTATCACTCAAGAACTTTTCTAGTTTATCTCTCTCCTATTTTTGAAGGTGAGAATGTAGTCGAAGTTGTCGGTACCGCCAGTGATATTACCGATCGTAAAGAAGTTGAACGTTTAGTAGAACATATGGCATTTCACGACCATCTAACTGGATTGCCAAATAGAAGGTTACTGAAACAGACAGTGGAAGACTTAATTGAGACCCGTTTAAACAACCAACAACCTTTTGCCCTGCTTTATATGGACTTGGATCGTTTTAAGAATATCAATGACTCCATGGGGCACTTTGTAGGTGATCAACTGCTTAAAGCGGTTGGTGCAAGATTACAAACACTCGTCAGACAAAATGACTTGGTCGGTCGACTTAGTGGAGACGAGTTTCTTATTCTGTGTTCTTCTACGACGAAACAAGGTGCACAAATGGTGGCTCAGCGAATCGTCAATGAAATATCAAAATCTTTCCTTATCGATTACTTAGAAGTCTTTATTGCTCCAAGTATCGGAATCAGCATGTTTCCAGACGATGGAGCACAATACGATACGCTTATTCGTAATGCAGACTCTGCTATGTATTTAGCAAAACAATCTGGTAAAAGCACCTATCAATTTTTCACAGAAGAACTTTATAAAGACTTGATGGAAAGAACGTTAATAGAGATGGAATTACGTCAAGTACTTCAAAAAAAGGAATTGTCATTACATTACCAGCCGCAATATGAATTCAACACAGGAAATATGATTGGTATAGAAGCATTAGTACGCTGGCAACACCCTTCTCGAGGAGTGATACCTCCCGGGCAATTTATACCTATAGCTGAAGAAACCGGGATGATTCTTGCTATTGGTTTATGGGTGCTAGAGACTGCTTGTAGACAGGCGAAAGAGTGGCAAGACTTAGGCTACACTTCACTATTGATGAGCGTGAATGTTTCCTTACGCCAGTTTAAAAGTAGTAGTTTCGTGGCAGATGTTAAGAACACACTTCATAAAACGGGCCTTCAGCCACAATACTTGAATATTGAAATTACAGAGAGTATGACATCTGACGTGGATTATTGCCAAAGTATTTTACAAGAGCTACGTGATATCGGTATTAAAATTAGCATCGATGATTTTGGAACAGGCTATTCCTCATTAAGTTATTTAACTAAGTTTCCTCTGACTCATCTTAAAATTGATCAATCTTTCGTCAGAGAATTGCATTCAAATTCGGTGATTGTCAAAGCTATTATTGATTTGGCTAAGAACTTACATTTACGGGTGATTGCTGAAGGGGTCGAAACATACGAACAGGCCGAATTCCTCAAGAAACTAGAATGTGATGAAGCACAAGGATTCTTGTATTCTAGACCCGTGCCGCCTAACGAACTTCTACAGTTACTTAATAATATAAAGTCTTGAAATATGAGGCTGGGATCTCACTAGAAAATAGTCCTCTCTCCTACGCTATAAAAGGTACGCTCCTGTATCTCAAAAGTTACTTTTATAAATACGTAGTCAAAAAGAAAAATGCATGAAGGAGAAGAATGATCCTTCATGCATTTTTGGGTTTTGTCCCAGCCTCACTACTTTTATATGTGATCAACGATAAATTACTTTTTCATCAAGGTAGTACTAGAAATATTATTCTTCCTATTGATTTTGTGCTATAGTTTTCTTTATATTTCAATTTTTTTGACATACATAGATAAATAACTACAAGGAGAGATGAGAATGGGTACTACTCAAATGCGGTATTCAATTACTGCGTTAGCTGGATTTCAATGGTTGTTCTTTATGTTCGCTAATACAGTGGTAATCCCCATTTCGGTCGGTACTGCTTTTGAGCTTGAGCAGATAGAAATCGTTTCTGCTATACAGCGCTCATTTATTTTCACAGGAATGGCTTGTTTACTACAAGGAGCATTTGGACATCGATTGGCATTGATGGAAGGTCAATCAGGTTTATGGTGGGGTGTGGTACTCAGCTTGGCCGGAACTGCGAGTGCGATGGGCTTAAGTCTAACTACAGTTGGTGGCAGTATTGCAGTAGGCGCCATGATTTCCGGTGTACTGGTAGCTACACTGGGTATGCTCGGCATGGGTGATATTCTGAAGAAGTGGTTTACACCTGCTGTAATGTTCGTGTTTTTGCTATTGTTGGCTAATCAGTTGATTACCATCTTCTTAAAAGGAATGATTGGTCTCAATGACGGTGAATTCATCAGTTTGTCGAAGACTATATTTTCATTCGCTCTAGCAGGTTTGACGATTCTGATTCATGTGAAAGGAAAAGGGATCATCAGCAGTTTGAATCTGCTCATCGGTATGACCGTTGGTTGGGTTAGTGCTGTGCTGATTTTTCCGCAAGTAGCTACTGAAACGATAAAAACTACGCCGTTTATCCAATGGTTTCCTTGGGGTGAGCCGACACTTGAAATCGGTATCGTGATTACAGTGGTCATTACAGGTTTATTGAATACGACGAATACCATCGCTACCCTAAAAGGTGCGGAAGATATATATGAAAAAGAAACTACTAAAAGTCAGTATAAAACTTCATTTCTCATTACAGGAGGCATGAATATTGGAGCGGGTGCACTGGGTCTCGTCCCGTATGCACCTTATGCTTCATCCATCGGTTTTCTACAGTCCAGTGGGATAAAGGACAGAGCCCCTTTCTTTATCGGCTCCATTCTGTTTATAATCCTTGGACTCGTACCGCCTTTAAGTGCATTTTTTTCCACTATTCCTCAAAGCGTTGGAAACACGGTATTATTCGTAGCATATTTACAATTATTCCGATCTGCTCTGCGCAGCGTGGAAGGATTAACTTTCGAACCTAAAACCATATATCGAGTTGCATTGCCTGCACTTCTCGGGTTATCTATTATGACATTGCCAGCTACTGTGTTTTCTTCACTTCCTGAGCTCGTTCAACCTCTCTTATCAAGCGGGTTGCTAGTAGGAATCTTAGCTGCACTCTTGATGGAATTAATTTTCTGGATTGGTCAGCGGTTCAGTCTTTCTACATGAAAATAATTCAGTCCTGATCTAAATGATCAGGGCTGTTTGTACGTATAGACTAAGAAACGCTCTGCTTTGTCGTGAATTTGCAAATGTGTAATCGGTATCTCCGCTATCTTTTCGAATAATGGGTGACGATGCAAGAAATAAACATACTCGTCGGTCGGATAATATAGAATGATTTCCAATGCACGAGGGGAGTTTTCGGCTGACTTTAGAATCCGTTGAACTACAGTTCGAAAAATATCCAAAGAAAACGGATTAAAAAAGTAGAACGTCACGGCATCTGCCGGAATGATGTAACTCTCCGCTATACAGCATTCAAATGAAATAGATCCAGGTCTCTTAGGAAAGGCTTGCCGATAATCCATCAAGTTGTTCATTGCATTTTGGTGTAACACACTATTCATTTCAATACCTATCGTATCCAAACAAAATAGATGATTCACATAAAAAGGTACTCTTCCTTTTCCACAGCCAAAGTCGATCAAGCTCCCTTCTTTTAGAAGGTCATGTTCGGCAAATAAATAATCTAGCATCTCGTAAGGTGTTGCTTCATAACGATTATAATGAGATGACTGATGAATCCATTCTCTAATACCAAATGTTTTGATGTGTAAGCGTTTATCCATAAAGTGCTCCGGCATTGTTCTATCACCTTCCTATTGATCTACTAGTAAAGAAAACCTCGGCATATTACTCATGCCGAGGTTCATCGGAAACGACGATGGTCTTATTACGTCCGGTACGTTTGGCTTCATACAGACTTTGATCAGCCAACTCCGTAAGTCGCGCTGGATGGTTTGCGTGAAGTGGATAAGCAGCTACTCCAGCTGAAATTGTAATGACTTCACCGCAAGGACTGACTGTGTCTTCCAATTTTTCACGCAGGCGTTCTGCAGTCAGATAAGCAGTAACTTTATCCGACTTCGGTAATAAGATGACGAATTCTTCTCCACCGTAGCGGCAACATACATCTTGCTCGCGAACCGTTCGTAGCATCAAGTCTGCCAAGTAGATCAGTACTTTATCGCCAACTGCATGACCGTAACGATCATTGACACGTTTAAACTTGTCTATATCAAAAATAATTAAAGCGAATGGTGTCCCTTCGTCTACCCATTGCTTCATGTAGCTATCCATCATTCGGCGATTCGTTAACTTCGTCAAAGGATCTGTTGTGGATTGATGAATGAAGTAGTTCATCTCGTTTTTGAAGTAATCCAAACTATGTAACATAGCTCCTTTTAATTGTTTTGCTTCATAATACCAGTCAGAGATTCCTACCATCTTTACTTTTTGATCAGATTCTGTACTGTTTTCGGTATAGTAAGCTAATCTTTGGAGTGGCAACGCAATCTTTCTAGATAGATACCTAACCAAGAAGAATGATAGGAGTAATAACGGCAAAGACTTTAATGCCATCTCCAACACCATTTCTTTTGCAGGGGCAACAGATACATCTAGTTGTCTTTGTGCTACGATTCCCCATTTGGCAATGGGTACATATGCATATCCTGCCAACATAGGTACACCTTTTGTATTGATCAACTCTTTGTAACCACTTTCTCCTGTAACGACTGTCTGGACCACTATATTACTAGAGACATCATCCTTCAAACGACCGTCTTCTTGATGATAGATTAATCTTCCTTGCGCATCAACAACATATACATATGAATCATTCTTATAAAAATGTTCACCTAGAAGAGTCTCTAAAATGTTTGGTTTGTTAAGATAAATTGCGCCACCTATAAACCCTTTATATTCGTCCTCTTTAATGATCGGCACACTAATAAAAATAATCAGTTCTCCTGTGAGTCCTATATAGGGTTGAGATATCATGGGTTTTCTTTCTCTAACAGCTTGCTGGGCTCCAACAGATGTCAGTTTTTCCCCTAGCACTTCCAGATTGGGTGGGGAAACTCCGAGCACAATGCCTTCTGCTGAAGAAATTACAACAGAATTAAACGTACTCGTCTGTGATCTGACACGCTCCGCAATATTACCCAACTGCGCCTGGGCATTTTCTTGATCAATAAATGGTAGTATTTCATCAGTATTCGCTTCAAGAATTTTTAGTGTTTCACGTAGATAAATATCTGTTGTGGAAGACAATTTCTCGGCATAAGCATAATTGGTTTCTAATGTAGAATCTATTATCGCTTGCTTATTCACACGATACCCTATCGTTGTACTCGTTAGAAAGGTCAAGACAATTGCTAGTAACGCCACGACTTGAATTAAATTTTTCAAGGACCATCTCATCTGTTTCCCAATCCCCTTTTCCCTGTGGTGCTATCCTCCTATTATATCATACGGTAAGGGACTATTTATGAGCCTTTTTAATTTTCAATACAAAAACTACCAATACTTAGAACACAATCTCACATAGATATATATATTTATTAATATGAAATTCCTACCCTATATCCCTTATGCTCTTGTTTAGATAGTTCATTATAAGCAAACGCAGCAGTATCGCCGGTAGATATTTGCGCACCATCAATTGGCAAGTACTCTCTTTCGATTCGATAATTGCCGACCGCTTCCCCATCTGGTAAATAGGTTGGGCAAACTATCGTCCAGTCTAAGCCAGAATCTTTCAACATAGTATATACTTTATGATGCTCCTCTGCCGCAAATGTCAATTTACGATGGGATTCATTCGATTGATAACGTAATTTGGTCGGTTCTGTTCTACTATTCAATATACCTGCCGTTCCAATCGTTACAATCCTTTTCATTCCGTATTCTTTCATCGCTTCAATAATGGCTGGCATTGCTTCTGTCAATGTGGTTGTTTTGTCAGTGCCAAGCGCACTTACGACTGCGTCAGCACCCGCCATTGCTTTTTTTACTGTATCGGCGTCCCGTACGTCTCCTGCAATAATCGTCAGCTTTTCTTGAGGTTTGCACTTCTCAGGTGATCGAACCAAAGCTGTTACTTCATGACCGTCAGTTAATGCATGACGAACGATCTCACTACCTGTACGACCTGTTGCTCCAAATAGTACAATCTTCATCTACTACATCTCCAATCTTTTTCTTCGTTTTAGAAACTGTGCATGTTTTATGTTCGTACTTTGCATCAAATATGATTAATACATCGTTAACAATTTACGGTGCTTATCGAATGTTAATAGGATGTAAGCTTAGCCCAGCGTTGCAATGCGTAAATTCCTCGTTGGAAGAATGTCAGGCTATTTTGGTATTCTTCTACATCTAGAGTGTATAATGCATCTTCGTTATTCCATATCCTATCGAAATACGCGTTGATTTCATCCGTCAGCTCACTGTCGGTTGGTGCTATAATGCGCAGATTCGCCTCCAAGTTATAATCACGTAACGTGCGCTCCGTTATATTGGAAGATCCGTTTGTAATATATGTTTTATCTGCGGTCTGTACCGTTACTAACTTGGTGTGATATTGACCGATTACGGTATTGTACCAACGCACTTTGATTTTATCGTCTGTATTTTCTCTTATTTCTTGAACGACTGGACGATTAGGTAAACCTGATTTTTTACTACCGAATGAGTTTTCGTTTGGATCCAGGACAATCTCTACATGTACCCCCCGATTAGCCGCTTCTTCTAAAGGCTGGATTACTTGTTGCTCAGAAAGATAAAACATGCCCATACGGATAATATCATCTTTTTTCGCTTTCTTAATATCGCTCACTAAAGCATCCATTACCTTGCTCTCGGTCAAGTACTGAACTTGATAGGGCCCTTTTTGTTCTCCTGTTTCGATACGCGGTAACTTTCCGCCTGAAGAATACTGAAGCACTGCTTCTTCCGATTCCAATATATCATTTTGGATCGGACCTTTCACTTTGAATGCTACATTTCCGTGACGACCACTAGCTGCGTGAGGATTGGATGAGGTAACTAATGCCGCTTGTTCTGTCACGAGAGTTTTTCGGTGATTTGCTTTAACGTTCAACAACTTCAGATAAGATGAAAACTTCACGTCAGGCGCATCACTCGCCAAGAAGTTCGGGAAACGGTTTTCCCCATTAAAATCAAACCACTGAAGGAAGATGCGGTATATCCCAGAGTATAGAGGCATCGAATCACGCAAAGGCTCCAAGTCTGTATACACTACTTGTACACCTGCTTTTTCCAATGCTTTAAACCATTCTGACTCATAGGATTCATAGCCGGTATTCACTGGATCCGTTATGTAGACGATTGGCATGTCAGGGAACTCTTCCTTTTTCTTGACAAGGACATCTGTTAGTTGATCCGCAATTTGAGGAAAATCTTCTTTTTCATCGTAGTAATCATCCATTAAAAAGAAATCGAGTACGACAAACTCTTGTGCATCTTCAATCATTTGAAATACTTCATTGAATATACGAAGTTCTGATTTGTAGTGATCTTTCGACTTCGTCTTAGAGTACGTTAAATCATAGATGAACTCCACATCCTCTACTTGATGAAGATCCCCTTTATAGGAAATACCGGGTGGCAATGGCTTATACGTTTGCCAAAGCATGACACCCATATAAAGCAATGCAACGAAAAGCAGCACATAGGAGGCTATACTTTTTTTAGTCATTTTACGCTTCTCTTTCGTCACAAGCTCTCTCCTCTTTCACTCACTTATTTGGAATCCCAGTTCACGAACACTTCGTCTAAGATATTATGATATTCCCTTTCTATCTTGTAATAAACTGAATAGGTCTTCGTTATTTCATCGAAAGATAGGGTCGTTCAGCATGCCACTCAATAGTTACAGGAACCTGATACGTTTCGGATAGCAGTTCATCCGTCAACACTTCTTTTTTAGGACCACTCGCTACGATTCTTCCTTCTTTTAATAATAGCGCGTGAGTGATTTCGGGAACGAGTTCCTCTATATGATGTGTAACATAAACGAGATGTACATTATTTTTTGTAGCTGTTTCAATTGCTTCAAGAAATTGTTCTCTTGCCAAAATATCCAACCCCGAACACGGCTCATCCAAAATCAATAAATCTGGATCACCCATCATAGCTCGTGCGATCAGCACACGACGTTTTTCGCCTTCAGAGAGTAGTTTGAACTTCTTTCCTTTGACAGGCTCCAACCGAAATTCCTTCACTAAATAATCCGCACGTATCCAGTCTTCAGTTATTATTTCATCGTAAATGCCGAAGCTCGCAAATTTACCACTAATGATGATCCGTTCAATCGATTCATTCCAGAAGTAGTCTGAGAATTTTTCTAAAGAACTGCTCACAAAGCCAATTTTTTTACGTAATTCAGGCAAATAGGCACTCCCAAATCGTTTACCTAGCACCTCTACTTCACCACTGGAAGGAATTTCATAAGTAGAAATAATCGATAATAACGAAGTCTTGCCAGAACCATTTAAGCCAAGCATCCCCCACTGCTGTCCTTGCTCAATCTCCCAAGTGATATTTTGCAAAATTTGGTTATCTCCCCTTTTAAACTGAACGTCTTCAACTTTTACAATCGCCACATAAATTCTCCTCTCTCTAATAAAAGACCGGTTCGCGCTATGATGCTACGAACCGGCCTTTTCTTCTATTCGTTCTTTTCTTTCTCTACTTCACGATACTTTTTCTTTTCAAGTTCTTGATACTTTCTATCGTTTTTCTCTTTTATTTTTCTTGCCTTTTCCGCTTCTCTGCGCATTCTCTTTTCTTTTTCACTTTCTTTCCGTTTACGTTTCTTCTTGACTTCACCTTCTACGTGTTCAAATTGACGAATATCTGTCGGTCTGACTGTAATCGGTTCTCTGGCCAGTAGTTTGGCCAACGAAAAGATTAGTAATAGTAGAAGTAAGGTAAACGGTAAGGCAGACACGAGTGACGCGGATTGCAAAGCCTCTAATCCGCCTGCATATAATAATACAGCCGCGATTGCAGTCATCAAGAATCCCCAGACGAATTTCACAATTAATGGAGGGAACAAACTACCTCGCGTTGTCATACTCGCTAGAATATACGTAGCTGAGTCAGCAGACGTAATTAAGAATGTAAAGATTAAGACAATGGCCAGGAACGATACGATCCCTGTCATCGGCATATGTTGAAGCGTCGCGAAAATAGCTGACGTAACATCCTTGTCTACTTCTTGTGCGATTTGTGTACCATTACGTAAATCACTGTATAGTGCAGTTCCACCGAGCGTTGCAATCCACATACAAGAAAATGCTGGTGGAATGACCATAACACCCATGATAAACTCTCTGATTGTTCGTCCCTTCGATACACGTGCAACGAATGCACCAACGAAAGGAGACCAAGCGATCGTCCAAGCCCAGTAGAAAATAGTCCAATCTTTCACCCAAGTACCGCCTTGATAAGGCTGAAGACGTAAACTGTACGTAATGAAGTTATTAATATAATCTCCAATGGCCAGCGTAAAGGTTTCCAATATAAATACTTTCGGTCCTACTAAAAAGAAGAATAGTAATAATGCAATCGCCATACCCAAGTTAAAGTTACCTAGATATGCAATACCTTTACTTAGACCTGAAGCAGCAGACGTCATATAGGCAACGAACACAACGGCAATGATCAGCAGTTGAATCGTAAACGTACTCTTAATATTAAAGACATACTCTAGGCCACCACTCATCTGTAGGACACCCATACCTAACGAAGTAGCAATACCCATGACAGTTGCTATAACCGCAAATGAATCGATGCCTGTCTTCACGTGACGATTGCTTCCGATCAAAGGCTCAAGCGCTGTTGAAATCAAACCGTCTTTCTTCTTTCGGAACTGGAGAAACCCAATAACTAGCCCTACTATACCAAAAATGGCCCATTGTGAAATGCCCCAGTGGAAGAAAGAATACCCCATCGCAACACGTGCTGCATCTTCTGTATGTGAGTCAATACCTGCAATAGGTGACTTGAAATAGTGACTCATCGGTTCCGCCACACCCCAGAACACTAGCCCTACACCGAAACCAGCAGAAAAGAGCATACCAATCCACGTGAAAAACGGATATTCTGGGCGTTCTGTATCTCCACCTAAACGAATGGCCCCAAATTTACTAATTGCCAACCCAACTAAAAATATAATGACAATAAATACAGCAAGTAAATAGAACCATCCAAAGTTATCTGTCGTGAAATGATAAAGCCTTTCGGCAACCACACCAAACGGTACAGGTATAGTCGCTCCTAATATGACGAGTATAAGAATAAATACGGCAGAAATAGAGAACACGGGATTTTTCCAGAACTTTTTGTCCAAACTTATCGACTCCTAGTGTTCATTTGGTAACTTTCTTACTACACTCTTTACCCCGATTTCAAGAGATATAACGTACTTCTGCCTATATAAATTACAGAACAAGAAATTACCAAATAGATTATAACTGTCTATATTACACATCAAAAAAGACATCTTCAAGAGAAAATGTCTTTTTCCATATGTATTCAGTGTATTTCATCCTCTATTCCATGCGACCAGTGCAAGGCTTGTAGAAAGATATCGCTTAACTCTTTTTTAGGGATTTCCAATTCACGTGAAAGTCGCTCTACTGTTTTCCATTCAAAACGTTCTACCGATTCTATTAGTTCCATGTATGGGCTCACTTCCGTTTGCTTTCCATTTAACGTATCCATAATGACATCAGACAAAGAAAGTAACGGCAAAATATCTTCCCATTTACGCTTCATCACTGCATCAATCAATGAAAACATGCCTGTGAGAAAATATTCGTCTTTATTTGGTTTTCTATTATACTTCGCTAGCAGTTCACATGCTCGTGCACGACGAAGCGATAATTCAATAAGTGCTTTCACACGACCATCTTGTAGATCTTGGCCTAAATCATATAGCATTAAGACTTGTAACCATTTCTTCGTTTCATTTAGTCCAATCATCATTATCGCTTGTTTGATGGAGCTGATTTGACGTGGTATATCGAAGGCTAATGAGTTTATAAAGCGCAATAATTTATAAGAAATCGATACATCTTGCATAATTAAATCCGATAGCTGATTGATGGATTGGGAATCCTTTTGGAAATAATCAATAATTCGCAGATGGACTAATGTATTGGATGGAATTTCGGCACTTTTAATAATGTCAGGTTTCGCGAAAAAATAGCCTTGAAACAAGTCATAGCCACTCTTTAATGCAAGCTGATAATCAGCCTCCGTCTCAACTTTTTCTGCCAATAAAATAATCGATGGATACCTTTTTAAAAACGTGGTAATGTGATGTTTCTCCTCTATACTCGTTTGTATGAAATCCACTTTAATAATGTCCACGAGTTCAAATAACTGGGTATATACTATATATTGGTCCTGTAAAATAAAATCATCCAGCACCAGCGTGAATCCTGCTTCCTTAAACATGCGCAGCCGATGCAACAAAGCAGGCGTTATTTCCACATCTTCTAGAATCTCAATCACTACTTGATCGGGATTCAAACTCATAAATATATCCTGCGCCAGCAGTTCTCCTGAAAAGTTTATGAACGAACGCACACCACTCGTTACCTGATCTATTCCAACAGAGAGAAAAGTATTGATTAATAGACCGATTGTAGCCTGTTCAGGATTTATATCTGGAAAGAAGTTTTCTTCGCTATTTCGGTACAGTAGTTCATATGCATAAATCTCACCAGATCGGCTTAGGATCGGCTGCCTTCCGATAAATATGGAGTAATCATTCATCTAGTCCATCTCCGCGTTTCATTTGAACGTCTCCTTCATTGTATATATTCATCCTAGAGAACTACTGAAGTTGCATATCCCCATTATTCATTCAACCAGTTCATATATGTCTCCTTCCATTGTACTAGAATACAAGTTATTAATAAATATATTAATTAGTTGTAACTGTTCTAGCCTAAGAGCCTATTGTTACTGCAAATTATTTGTGTGCTAGAGAGAGTGGGTTCATTCATACACCGAGAAATAGCTGCATATCTTGCGTAGAGGAGTTGATAATGAATGGATTATACGTTCAGAGGAAGTTATGAACCGTATATATCTCCATGGGATCCGTGTCCACCTGTCAAAGTCAAAACGTTTTCTTTACCGCCTCAGCTTTTCATGAATTTCCAACCTCCTTCACTTCCACAATTTTCACCAGCTGAAGCTCTACAACACGGGTCACTGTGGCCAGCACTAGTCGACGGCTATTCAAAAAGGGAGGGGATCTCCTGATGGATGCAACTGAACGAAGAGATATGTTGAAGAGTGTGCAGCAAGCCGATTTTGTGGTAGTCGAACTAACACTCTACACCAACACGCATCCTGACGATGAGGAAGCACTTACGCAATGGCGACTTGCGATTAAAGAAGCAGCAAGTCTGAGAAAAATGTACGAAAAGCGTTTTGGACCGCTTTCCTTACATTCTGTACCGTCAGAACAAGCACTGGATACAGGCTGGCGTTGGAACCAAGCACCTTGGCCGTGGCAAATGTAGTCTCAAATATGCACTAGGTTACTGGAGGGAATATTGATGTGGGTCTATGAAAAAAAGTTATTGTATCCGGTAGAAGTCAAAGAGTGTAACCCAAAACTTGCGAGATACATTGCAGAGCAATATGGTGGCGCAGATGGCGAGCTGGCTGCTGCATTACGCTATATGAATCAACGGTATACCGTTCCCGATAAAGTTATCGGTGTACTGAATGACATTGCGACTGAAGAGTTTTCCCATTTGGAAATGCTTGCCACCATGATGTATAAACTAACGAAAGATGCGACACCTGAACAACTTGAAGAAGCCGGGCTTGGTGCACATTACGTCAATCACGGCCATGCGTTGTTTTATGAAAATGCAGGCGGTGTGCCTTTCACGACTACGTATATTCAGGCTAAAGGAGATCCAATAGCTGATCTGTATGAAGATATCGCAGCAGAAGAAAAAGCGCGCGCTACGTATCAATGGATCATCGATATCTCAGATGATGCATGGATTAATGATTCTCTTAAATTTCTAAGAGAGAGAGAAAACGTGCATTCACTGCGTTTTCGAGAAGCTGTCGAAGTCTTGAAAGAAGAACGTGACAGGAAAAAAATCTTTTAATATGAAAGGGTCTTCTTTTCTTTTTTCAATAAAGAGAAGGAGACCTTTTTAGTGTTTAATTTCAGGTATTCAATGGTATCTTTTGTAGAGAGGGTAGATACGGAGGTGTTCTTTTTGTTAAAAAGAAGAATGAAAAATGCACAGCGTTCACAAGAAATCCTAAATGTCTTTTTGAGAAATGGATTCAGTCATATCTTATTCCGGCTTGGACTGACAGATCGAAAGTTTACTTCTGCAGATGAACAAGTAGATTTGAATTTATACCATGTCGGCAAAAAATTAAGAACGGCATTAGAACAACTCGGACCAACTTTCGTTAAGCTTGGACAAATTGCCAGCGGCCGCCGTGATTTAGTACCAGAGGAAATCGCTTCAGAGCTTGAAAAACTTCAAGACCATGTAGAGTCATTTCCATTTGAAGTCGTAAGAGAAATAATCGAGTATCAATTAGGTGGAACGATTGAAGAACTCTTCTTGGAATTCAATGAAAAACCGCTTGCCTCGGCTTCCATAGGCCAGGTGCATACCGCTCGCTTGCCTAGTGGAGAACATGTAGCGGTGAAAATACAGCGACCTAATATTCAACAACAAGTAAATACAGACCTAGCCATCTTGCACGACCTGGCAGGATTTCTCGAAAAGAATATGGACTGGGCGAAAGCATATCATATTAAGGATTTAATCTATGAGTTCTCTCATTCTCTACGGGAAGAACTGGACTATCAACTGGAAAGCCGTAACGCAGAAAGAATCTCACAACAATTTGCGAAAGACCCCACTATTGAAGTTCCATTTGTTTACGATGAATACACTACGCGTGTTGTCTTAACAACAGGACTAGTCACCGGCATTAAAGTGAGCAACGTCGAACAACTGGACCGCGAAGGATATAATCGCCAAGTTATTGCAGAAAGAATTGCGAATTCTATGCTTTCCCAGGTAATGGAGAATGGATTTTTCCACGGTGATCCTCATCCCGGTAATATCTTTATTGCCCCTGGAAACGTTATCCATTATTTAGATTTTGGTATGGTCGGTCAACTAAGTAAGGAAATGACTTACCATTTCATTTCATTACTTATTGCATTGCAAAAAGGAAATATTACTAGAATAATTGATGTCTTTGATACTATGAATATTTTGCATGAAAATACTAATACGGATGCATTATATCGTGACTTGCAGATTATTCAGCGAAAGTATTATGAAACGTCACTTACAGATTTAAGGCTAGGCGATGTATTTATGGAAATTTTCTCCATTGCCTATCGACACCGCATACGTTTACCGAATGAAATCGCTATTCTAGTAAAAGTGATTCTTACACTTGAAGGTGTACTAGGAAAGCTGGATCCGTCATTCAGTATTATGAAAGCTATTGAGCCGTACGGTAAAAAGATGGTATTCAAACAATTTGACCCACGCTACTTACTAGAAAATGGTTGGCACTCTTTTATCAAGAATGCGGAAATTTTGTCTGAATTGCCTAACGAGATGAAAAAAGCCGTCAAAACTATACAAAAAGGTAAAGTGGAATTGGATGTAGGCTTAAAGCAAACAAATATCATTTTTCGCCGACTCGACAAAATTGCCAACCGTCTTTCATTAAGTATTGTGTTGTTGGCATTCAGTATTCTTATGGTCGGTCTGATTATCGGTTCTGCCATTTCTGGTCAAACCGCGCTCTTCTTAAAATTACCTCTTATTGAAGTCGGCGCGGTCATTGCATCGTTAATGTTTATTTATCTGCTATTTTCTATCATACGTTCCGGAAGAATATAGTCCTCTGTTTATCCCCACGCAATTGGGGAATAAGAAAAGCAGATTACTATTTACGATGGGAGGATTTTATGTGAAGAAAGATCATCAACTAAACGAAGAAAGTAAAAACAAACAATTGGAAACGTTCCGTGCCTATGACAACGAACATTCTATGACAACAAATCAAGGTTTGAAAATTTCAGAAGATGAACATTCACTAAAAGTAGGGACACGTGGTCCAACGTTGATGGAGGATTTCCATTTCCGAGAGAAAATGACGCACTTTGATCACGAACGGATCCCAGAGCGGGTAGTTCACGCACGAGGCTTTGCGGCGCATGGCGAATTCGAAGTATATGAGTCTATGAAGAAATATACGAAAGCAGGATTTTTACAAGAACCCGGTATCAAAACTCCTGTATTCACCAGATTTTCTACTGTAGCGGGAAGTAAAGGGTCTGCTGAAACTGTGCGTGACGCACGAGGTTTTGCTGTGAAGTTTTATACGCAAGAAGGAAACTATGATCTAGTCGGAAATAATATACCGGTATTCTTTATTCAAGATGCTATTAAATTTCCTGACTTAGTTCACGCTGTGAAGCCTGAGCCACATAATGAAATGCCGCAGGCCGCATCTGCACATGATACATTCTGGGATTTCGTTGCGAACAATCAGGAATCTGCACATATGGTCATGTGGCAAATGTCCGACCGTGCGATTCCACGAAGTTTCCGTATGATGGAAGGTTTTGGTGTACACACCTATCGATTGATAAATGACCAAGGTGAAGCGCATTTTGTAAAATTCCACTGGAAACCAAAGCTCGGTGCCCACTCATTAGTTTGGGATGAAGCGCAGAAGATCAACGGAAAAGACCCTGACTTCCACCGCCGGGACTTATGGGAATCGATTGAAAATGGAAACTTCGTAGAATTTGAACTAGGCATACAGTTACTAGAAGAAAAAGATGAATTCAAATTTGATTTTGATATTCTAGATCCTACCAAGCTATGGCCTGAAGAAGATATTCCAGTAAAAATTATTGGGAAGATGACATTAAACCGCAATGTAGACAATGTATTTGCGGAAATGGAACAAGTTGCATTCCACCCAGGTAACGTCGTACCGGGAATTGATTTCTCCAACGATCCATTGCTACAAGGTAGATTGTTCTCTTATACAGACACACAGTTAATCCGTCTAGGCGGACCTAACTTCCATGAGTTACCTATCAACCGACCAGTCTGTCCGTTCCACAATAACCAGCGTGACGGATATGGCAGACAGACAATCAACGTGGGACAAACTCACTATCATAATAATTCTTTATCCAACAATAAACCGGATACGACTCCCGAGGAAAATGGCGGATACGTACATTATCAAGAGAAGGTGGAAGGCCGTAAAGTACAAGCTCGAAGTGATTCATTTAAGGACCACTATTCACAAGCGCGACTATTTTGGAACAGTATGTCTAACGCAGAAAAAGAGCATATTATCGCAGCATTCAGCTTTGAAATTGGAAAAGTGAATGATATGAATGTGAGAAAACAAGCGGTAGATATGTTTGCTAATGTTGATATCAATATGGCCACTCAAGTTGCAGATGCAGTGGGTGTCGATGCACCAACAGATGTGACGCAGTCCACTGAATCCAAGTCATCCCCAGCCCTTAGTCAGGAAAACACGGCGAAGGTACCCGATACTCGTTCAGTGGCGGTATTGATCACGGACCAGTTTGACGATGAAGCACTTGAGCCATTTTTAAAGGCCTCATTGGATGCAGGTATGACAATCGATATTGTGAGCGAGAAGTTCGGTAAGCTAACTGGCAAAAATGGAGCTACAGTTGATGTAGATGAAACGTTGTTGACAGTTCACTCCGTCTTATATGACGCGTTATATGTCGTTGGCGGACAGGCGAAGCAACAACAGAAATTCGAGGCGGATGTCGCTGATTTCGTTAATGAAGCGTATATGCACTTCAAACCGATCGGCTCTGCTTCAGCAGCTAAAGAGTTAATGGAGAAGACGAAAGTAAAACCAGGTCCTGGCATTCTGACAGACTTGAAAGTTTCAGGTGAAGGCGAGCAATGGGTAGAGGCTGTTGCACACCACCGCTTCTGGGATCGTAATATTTACGCATAATCAAACCAAGGCTGCGTCAAGAAGATCCACTTCTTGACGCAGCTTTATATGTACCGTTTTAAGTTATTAATTCGTCACGTGTAACTTATTTAATTCTTCTCCAATATGCCAATAAACTTTGAAGCAGCTGGTGATAACGATACTTCCTTTAAGTAGCATACACCGATGCTCCGCTTAGGTATGGGCTTCAGAAATTCTACTTCCTGAAGCATGCCACGTTCCAAGTATTCTTCCGAGAACTCTTTCACTACACACGCAATGCCCAAATTGATTTGGGCAAATTCCAGCAATAGCTCATGCGAACCCAGTTCAAATTCAGGGTGAATTTTTACACCCTCTCTCAACAGAAAATCCTCTACATACTGACGCGAATTGGATTTCGACTCCAGTAATATTAACGGCAATCTCGAAAGCTCGTGCAAAGGCACAGGCTTCAAGAACAACTTCTTAAACCGTTCGCCATAAACGAAGGTATCTTGCACATCGAAACAAGCGCGCTTCTCCAACGAATCGTCTTCAATTGGAAAGTTGCAAATTGCTATATCCACTTCGCCTGATTTCAACGCGGCGATTAGCTCTAACGTAGTACCATTAATAATTTTGAATCGGATACCCGGAAAACTCGTATGAAAAGCTTCCAGATAAGGTAGCAGATAATAACGAGATATCGTATCCCCTACCCCTATTTTTAATTCACCAGATGACAGATTCTTCAACTCCAGCAACTTTTCATTGCCTGCCACGATTAAATTTAGTGCTGAATTGACATACTCGTATAGCAAGGAGCCTTCGTCGGTCAATGTCACTCCTTTGGATGTACGGTTGAATAGACGTGTATCCAATGCACCTTCTAGTTGCGATATAATTTGACTGACAGCAGGTTGTGTCATAAATAAACTTCGGGCGGCTTTCGAGAAGCTTTCATTATGCACAACTGTACGGAAGACTTTATACCACTCTAAGTTGATTGACATATAAACCCTCCTTATATCCCCTATTAAGTATATTAATTTTACTTATACCACAAATGGACGTTATAATACAAAGAAGAGTGATCAAATTGAGTTTCACTAAGGAGCGATTGTTTTGGGAAGAGTTGTAGGAACGGTTGTTAGAGGATTACGTTGTCCGATTATTAATGAAGGTGACAATATTGATCAGATCGTAGTGGATAGTGTATTAGAAGCTTCTAAAAAAGAAAATATCACGTTTCAAGATAAAGATATTGTATCTATCACGGAGTCAATTGTAGCGCGTGCGCAAGGAAACTATGCAACAATCGATCATATCGCAAAAGATATCGAAGCAAAATTCGGCGATGATACTATTGGTGTCATTTTCCCTATTCTAAGTCGGAACCGTTTTGGAAACTGCTTACGCGGTGTTGCAAAAGGTGCAAAGAAAATCATTTTAATGCTTAGCTATCCTTCCGATGAAGTCGGAAACCACTTAGTTGAGCTTGATCGTCTAGATGAAAAGGGAGTTAACCCTTGGACTGATGTATTGACTGAAGCTGAGTTCCGCGAACATTTTGGCGATAACAAACACCCATTTACGGGCGTTGACTATATTGAATACTATAAATCATTGATGGACGAGTTCGGTGTAGAACATGAAGTCATCTTCTCCAATAACGCGAGAACGATTTTAGATTATACGAAAACTGTATTGACTTGCGATATCCATACACGTTTCAGAACAAAGCGTATTTTGGAAGCAAACGGCGCCGAGAAGATTTACGGTTTGGATGATATCTTGGCAACTTCTGTCGACGGCAGTGGCTACAATGAAGAGTTCGGCTTACTTGGCGCAAACAAAGCTCAAGAGGACAGTATCAAATTGTTCCCTCATAGCTGTCAGCCGATAGTGGATAACATTCAGAACATGTTAAAAAAAGAAACAGGCAAGCATATTGAAGTGATGATTTACGGAGATGGCGCATTCAAAGACCCAGTAGGTAAGATTTGGGAACTTGCTGATCCAGTCGTATCCCCTGCTTATACAGATGGGCTTGACGGTATTCCCAATGAAGTGAAACTAAAATACTTAGCTGATAATGATTTCTCTGAGTTACGCGGAGATGAATTAAAGAAAGCCGTGTCCGATTTCATCGAGAACAAAGACACTAATCTAATGGGATCAATGGCTTCACAAGGAACAACTCCTCGTAAGCTAACAGATTTAATCGGATCGTTATCCGACTTGACTTCAGGTAGTGGAGACAAAGGCACACCTATTGTCTTTATTCAAGGATACTTCGATAACTTCACAAACTAAGAAATTACACCTGTGAGAATTCTCACAGGTGTTTTTTATTTTATCGCACAAGTATTATAAAAGAATCTTTCTATGCTACAATGGTAATAATTTACTTGAAGTTCAGAAGAAGGGATTTGAGTTTATGACAATAGATATTAAAAGAAGAAACGCTGTACATATAACAGGTTCCGGCGAACAAACGATAGTCTTTGCACACGGTTTTGGCTGTGATCAAACGGTATGGAATCAGGTCATTGCTGCATTTGAAAAACAGTATCGGATTGTGACGTTTGATTACGTCGGCTCTGGTAAAAGCGATAAGACAGCTTACTCAGTAGAGCGCTATGCATCATTACACGGCTACGCACAAGACGTAATCGAAGTATGTGACGCACTAGAACTAAAAGATATTATCTATGTGGGTCACTCAGTAAGCGGAATGATTGGTGTGCTCGCTTCTATTCAAAGACCTGACTTGATGGAAAAGCTGATCATGATCGGCCCTTCCCCCCATTACTTGAATGAACCTGACTACTATGGCGGATTTGAACGTGAAGATATTGATGAATTGCTCGATATGATGGAGATGAACTATAAAGAGTTCACCAAATATTTAGCACCCATTTCGATGAAAAATGAAGATCGACCACATCTCTCCGAAGAGTTCGAGTCTATGCTATGTACGAATGATCCTGGTATCGCACGTCACTTTGCAGAAGCAACATTCATGTCAGATGTTCGTGAGGAACTATATAAGGTTTCCACAAGAACGCTTATTTTACAGCCGACCGAAGACTCTATTGTACCGGTTGAAGTAGGACACTATATTCATGAGCGCCTTCCGGACAGTGAACTAGTCATCATGAAAGCAAAAGGACATAACCCACATATTAGTCACCCTAATGAAACAATTGAAGAGATTAAACGTTTTCTCGAAGAGGATAGGAGCGTATAAATTATGGACGAGCGGTTAGACTTATTGCCTTGCGGATATTTCGTCTTAACAAATGATTGGGAGTTTGTTGAAATGAATAAGACGATGCGAGATATATTATGCCTAGACAACATGCCGCGACATATGCATGACGTGCTAACAGTTCCATCTAAAGTCTATTTCCAAACTTACTTCGTGCCGTCCATTTCTGTGCACCATGAAATACGTGAAATGTATTTAAACTTTAAAGTGGATAAATGCCCCCTTCCTGTATTGATGAATGTCACTAAACGTAATGGATTGTATGAAGGCATAGTTGTCCAGATTAAAGTACGGGATGAATATGAAAATCAGTTATTAAAATCAAAAAGAGAAGCAGAAAAAATTCAACAACAGACGGATGAAGCGTACAATAAATTACTTGGATTGCTTGAGGAAGTAGAGTCCAAGCAACAGCAACTTCTCGAATTGAATGGAGAACTTCAAGAACTAGCTACACGAGACGAATTAACAGGACTCTATAATCGTCGTGTATTTCGAAGAAGTCTAGACGCTGCGATCGAGCGTGCTGAACTCTATACGATACGTTCGTTCTCTTTATTGTTGTTTGATATCGACCATTTCAAAACTGTCAATGATACATATGGTCATCAGGTCGGAGATGATGTACTGAGGGAATTAGCACGCAAGTTGGAGCACAAAGTTTATTTTCCCGACATAGTAGCTCGAATTGGCGGCGAAGAATTTGCAATATTATTTGATGATCCTGATCACCAAAAGAACTGTGAAAGAGCGGAAGAGCTTCGAGGCTATATCGAGAACTCCGAATTGAGTAGCATATCGATAACCGTCAGTATGGGAATTACGAGTTTCCAAAAAGGCGACCAATCAAAGTATATTTACGGCAGAGCTGATGATGCACAGTATACTTCTAAACGTAATGGTCGAAATCGATTAACACTCATATGAAAAGACACTACTAATATTATGTAGTGTCTTTTGTGTAGTTTATCAATTTCATTTCACGCTAGCACGTTGGTGCATCCGACTGAATAGCATGAATAAGCCAAGCGCGATAAGTACTACAACCATGAGAACCAAATACAGTTGTTGGTAGCCGATGATTGGTACAAGTAATCCGAGTACATATGGACCAAAGCCAAAACCAAAGTCTAAGAAAATGAAGAACGTGGATGTAGCAACACCCAAACGCTCTGGTTTAACACCTTGCAATGCAATCGCTTGTGCACATGATTGGAAGTTCCCAAATCCAAGCCCAAGCACACCACCCGCAAGCAATAGCATCCAACCTGCACTCGCCTCACTTAATAATAACAATCCACCAGCAAATATTAACAACGAAGGATAGACAACAAACTTATTACCCTTCACATCCAATAGTTTACCGGTATACGGTCTCGAGAGTAGTACAGCGATGGCGTATACTAAAAAGAAGAAGCTGGCCGCACTCACTAAGTTGATTTCCTCTGCATAGAACGAAATGAATGACAGTACACCAGAATAAGCAATAGCAGCTAACAATGTTACGAACGCGATCGGTAATGCCCGCACTTCAAATAATCCGCGAATTCCTAATTTCTTTGCTGTCGCCTGTACATTCTTTTTAGGCATGACTGTGGGTGTTTTCTTAACAAACATGAACATGGCCGCACAACCGATACTGAGTATCAGGCAAAACGTAAAGAGTACGTTGAAATGATAGTGCTGACTTAAGAAAATACCGAAAAATGGTCCAACAGCCGTAGCAAGAACCGTGCTTAAACTGAAATACCCAATTCCTTCACCTCTACGTGAAGGTGGAAGCATTTGAGCTACCATCGTGCCTGTTGCGGTAGAAGAAATGCCTAGTCCAACTCCATGGAAGAATCGATTCGCCATCAATAACGGTAAGTTTACTGCTCCGAAATAAAAGGCGGATGCTAATACAGTGACTAACAATCCTATCAATAAAATATTCCGGCTGCCGACCTTTTCTATTAAACCACCTACAGCAAGGCGTGCAATTAGTGTTCCAATGATGAAAATACCTGACACGAGACCTGCAACACTGGTTGATACGCCATACTCTTTCACTGAATAAGGCGCAATCGTAACTATAAGTAAATACATTACTAACATTAAAAAGAAGTTGATGATTGATGTAACGATAAAGTCCTTTGTCCAAATTGTTTTATTATCCATTTAACCACTCTCTCATTTATGAAGATTTTTATTTGCTTGTTTTAATATACGAATGCCCGCTTCTAAATCCTCTTCTGTGGCACCCTCAAGTAAATTCTCATAAAACACTTCCAAGCCCGCTATAATATTTGATACTGTAGCTTGTCCTTGTTCAGTCAGACCAATCCATTTCTCCCTGCGGTCTGTTCCGGGACGGACACTTACTAAACCCATTTCCAATAGACGCTGAACAATTTTAGTAACACTTGGCTTTTCAACTTGTCTACGTACTGCAATTTCTGCTGACGTCATTTCACCTTCTATCCACAATAGCTTCAGTATTCCCCATTGTGAGTGAAATAATTGATATGGTGCTAGCAAATTATTTAGTCGATTCAACAATGGACGATAGAGTTGAACATATTCTGCAAAAAACTGTTGTGATTGCTTCAAACATTTACACCTCTTATTTTTAGTTAGTCTAGTTAATCATTGGCATTATTCTAAATCCTTTCTAATGGAAAGTAAAGCAATACCAAGATACATAACGTAACCTATTTATACGGATATGATATGATAAAATAATATTCTCATCCATTTATTCACTAACGGAGGGAATACGTCACGAACAGGAGAGTGGTACCCATTTGGAATACGTATAAGAACACACCTTTTGTCGCTAAAATCACGATTGGATTTATTGCGGGCACCATCCTTGGAATCTTTTTTAATGACTACACTACTTTCCTCAAACCGTTTGGAACCTTGTTATTAAATTTACTCAGCTTGGTTGCCATTCCTGTAATCTTCTTGACGGTTGTATTAGCTGTTAATCAAATGAATTTAGCCCAACTTGGCAAAATGGGCGGTAAGTTACTTCTCTATTATATGGCGACTACCGCCGCCGCTGTATTAATCGGACTTTCACTGGCGATGTGGATCAAGCCCGGTAGACATTTGACTTTACCTACTGACGCAGTAGTGGAACCTCCACATGCACCTGGATTTTCAGAAATCCTGTTACAAATTGTGCCAAGTAATATATTTGAAGCTTTTACTTCTGGAGATTTGATGGCCATTTTGTTCATTGCCATCATCATCGGTATGGCCATGTCTTCCATGAAGTTTTCCAAAGATACGAAGCTCGTTGAAATGGGAAGTTTTCTCGACCGTTTCTTTAACGCACTTAATACGATGTTCTATAAAATTCTTGAAGGCGTTTTGTTATATGCACCAATTGGTGTTTTCGCGATCAGTGCCACCGCTTTTGGTGAACAAGGATGGGAAACCTTACTTGGACTATTGTCATTCGTAGGTGTATTCTATCTTGGCGTTTTGATTCTCTGGTTATTTGTCTACAGTGGATTTCTAAAACTTTTTGGAAATCCAGTATTGCCTTTTTATCGTAATACGAGAGATGCCTATACAACGGCATTCTTTACTTCTAGTAGTATTGCTACGTTGCCAATAGCGATTGAATCTGCTAAAAAAGCGGGTGTCTCCGAGAATACAGCAAACTTTGCTTTACCGCTCGGTGCAGTCTTCAATTCCGACGGCGGCGCATTGCGCATGGGGATTTCCCTCGTTTTCGCAGCAAATATTACGAACTTGAATCTTTCTGCTGTAGATTTTATCGTTATTATCGCGATTGGAACCTTACTTTCTATTGGAACAGCTGGCGTACCCGCTGCCGGATTGGTTACTCTATCTGCAGTACTCACTATGTTCGGATTACCGCTTGAGATCGTCGCTCTGATTGCCGGAGTCGATGCATTGATTGGTATGGCAGGTACCGCTTCTAACGTCATGGGGGATATCGTCGGTGCCGCTGTTGTGGATAAGAAAACACCGCGTAAGAAATTTGCATAAACCGCACCGTTGATCGACGGTTAACTAATGTCGTTTTCTAAAATAGGACAAAAGTCAAAAGGCAAACCTCAATGCGAGGTTTGCCTTTTGACTTTTGCATTATTAATTATTGTCCAAATGCTTCCATAGAATGAACGATCATCTTTGCAGCATGCGCTCGCGTTGTGGCATGGTTTGGCATGAACTTACCATTGTCTCCTGTTGCTATGTTCATTTGGTAAAGACCCGCTATTGCCCACTGCGTGTCTTTTGAGAACTTCTTAATATCCGTAAACGGTGCAGCGACTGTTGGCGCAAACGGCTTTCCAGTTGCTACTTCATACGTTCGGCTAAGTACTAATGCTAACTGCGCACGAGTGATGGGCTTATTTGGCATGAAGTGTCCATTTACTCCACTTACTAAGCCATGATCAAAGGCCGCTTGAATATCCACTTTTGTGCTATCTGCGTAGTCTGCTAAATCATTAAATGCCCATTTTTTGCTTTTAGGCTTTAAATCCAGTGCACGAACAATAATTGACGTAGCTTGTGCACGTGTTAGTGATTTTTCCGGTCGGAACGTATGATCCGCATAACCACTCACAATACCTTTCATTGCCGCCATTTCAATTACATCTTTAGCCCAGTGATCTGTGATATCTGTAAACATCACTGTTGGTTCTGCCGGCACTTTCTCTAATGTGTATTTAGTATGCAAGTGTTGCTTGCTCTTTTTACCGTTTTGATCAACAGCTTGAACAGAGAAGTGATACTCTTTATTCGGCTCAAGATCTGTCATTTCATAAGATAATACAGGTGACATCACTTCGCCTACCATTTTATCGCCAATAAAGACTTGATACGTCGAAATCATTCCCGTATCAATAACCGGTTTCCAGTTTAGCTCTACTGTTGTGGCATTTTTAGCTGAGACAGTAAGTGCATCTTTAGCAAACCATGAATAGTTCTCCATCAATGATTTGTGGAAAGCCTCCATTACTACTTTGTAACCCGCTTGACTTAAATGAATATTTTCAGGATTAGGCAGGTACGTATAAGGATCTTCAGCGATTTTCTTTGATGTGTCAACAAACTGCGCTGTAGTGCCTGTCATACCTTTTTTAATTGCATCATTTAACGTCATGACAAGCTGATTCACTATCGGTTGATTCTGTGGACTCAAGTAAGGGAATGGATTGTAATAGCCCATCACATATACTTGTGCACTCGGATTCAGTTGATAAATTTCCGCCAAGATTTTTTGCGTATTCATCCCGACTTTCATTATAGCTGCCTGTAATTCCTCCGCGTTGAATTGCGGGGTACCTTTGTCGTCAAACGTAAACTTTGGCAACACATCATTTGCACCAATTGTTAACGTAATGAGATTGGCTTCTTTCACCGATTGACGAAGAGTAGCAGTTTTTTCGGAATGTCCAATACCTATAATTGGTTTCGTGACGTCCATCTCAAAATCTTTTAAAACATCATCTGTTTTATAGCCCGGGTACGAAAATCCTTTATTACTTGCTTGCAATACTTCACTCGTAGCCAATTCCTCTGCTAAAAAGTCCGTATAGCCTTTACCCAATTCGTTATTCGGTGTGACACCCGCTGCTAATGAATCCCCTAATGCTAAATAATTAATAGGAGAAATCCAAGTAGGGGCTTTTTCAGGATCTGCAGCAGACGCTTGTAACGGCATAACGGCTATTTGTAAAACTAAGGCAAATGCCATCACAATATAGCTAATCGACTTTTTGGTCATTATACATACCACCTTCCCATTTTCAGATTATTATAAAATTAATGATAATCGCTAGCTTGCCAGTTTGTCAAATTTTAGTTCGGACGTCCCACAGTTCTGGAAAAAAGCGATGATCAAGTACAGATTTTAAATAATGTACGCCCGATGAGCCACCTGTACCTTGCTTAAAGCCAATGATGCGCTCCACTGTTTTCATATGCCTAAAGCGCCATTGCTGATGGCTGTCTTCGATATCCACTAGCTTTTCTGCCAATTGATACAAATCCCAATATTGATCTACATCCCGATAGACTTCAAGCCATGCAGCTGCTACACTCGGATCTCCTTCATAAGTAATTGAAAAATCACGTGTTAGTAAATTCTTATTGATAGCAAAGCCTGCACGTGCCAAAGCTTGAATGGTTACATCATAAATTCCTGGTGCTTGATACGCTTTTGCCAATCTCTCTGACAGCTCGGAATCCTTTTGATAGATTTTAATAATATGTGATTGTTTATAACCTAAAGCAAACTCTATTAGCCTATTTTGATAGGATTGGAATCCTGAGGCCTTACCTAAACCGTCCCGAAATTCCATGTATTCGGCAGGCGTCAGCGTAGCCAATACATCCCACGCCTGAATAATCTGAGTCTGAACTTTAGAGATGCGAGCAAGCATTTTGAACGCTTCCGGCAACTCGTCATGCTGAATCGATTTGATTGCTGTTTCCAACTCATGCAAAATCAGCTTCATCCACAATTCATTTACTTGATGAATCACGATGAAAAGCATTTCATCATGATGTCCAGATACACGCTCTTGGCTCGATAGCACCTTATCTAAATGCAAATATTCACCATACGTCATCGATTCCCGAAAGTCGGTATGGATCCCCTTTTCCTTCATGACTGTAACCTCCTGACAACTGCACGGACAGGACTTCCATCCGCATCTTCTAATGCTAATGGCAATGCAATTAACTCATAACTCCCTTCTTCCAATGAATGCAATACTAGATTCTCGATGATGATTACATTATTACGATATAATGAATGATGACCAAGTAGATCTTTGCTAGTCTCCGAATCAACAGAAGGCGTATCTACACCGATTAGACGTATACCCCGCTCTTTCAATAATGGTCCGACATCCTCTCCAATGACCGTGAAGTTCTCAGGAAACTTCGTTGGTGTTGGGTGACTCCCAGTTTTCAATAATAATCGTTCAGCACCGCCGAAATCAAACAACTCCAAGTCTGCCCTTGTCACACAACTAACTCCTGTTACATCTACTAAAAAAGCTGTACCTATATACAAATCCACCGGTAATTCCAAAATTTTCAACCCATCATCGTCATAATGAAAAGGTGCATCCGTATGCGTGCCGATATGCGTACTCATTGTTAATTTACCAATATTAACAGAGCCGGATTGCTCTTTCGTCACGGTCACTTCATAGCTAAACGGTGTGTCACCAGGCCACTCCGCAATACGTTGATTCAAAGGCTGTGTAATGTCGATCCACTGATTCGTCATGCAACCACCCCGCGTTCATTCGGAAACTGTTTATATACATCTTCTTGCATGATCTTTTTGAGTATTTGTATCGTTTGCCAAACGTCTTCAAATGAATTATACAATGCAACAGGTGCTAGTCGAATACCATCAGGTGCACGGAAGTCTGGAACGACACCTTGTGCTTTCAATGCTTGACATATTCTTGCGGCTTCCTTGTGCTGAAGTAATATGTGGCCTCCACGCGAATCGTCTAGTGGATTTCCGATACTAAATGAATACGCACCGAGTTCATTCTCTATACAACTCAACATAAAGCTGGTCAGTTTCAATGACTTTTCACGGATCCCCTCCATTCCAAGCTCCTCGAACATTTCGAGTGAACCGAGTAGCGGAGCCAGGCTCAATATATGCGGTGTGCCGATTTGGTATGCACCTGCATCTGTTGCAGGCATCATCGTATGATTCATATCAAATTGCCTTGTCTTATCAGAGCCGAACCATCCTGCAAGCCCTGCTTCTACACCAAAATGTCGTTCGTTTACGAATAAACCGCCAACAGATCCAGGTCCGCCATTCAAGTGTTTATATGTACACCAAAAAGCGAAATCTACGTTCCATTCGTGGAGTGCATGCATCACAGATCCAACCGAATGCGATAAATCGAATCCAATGGGGATACCTCTTTCTCTTGCCGCTTGCGTAAGCATTTCCATATCCAGCACCTGACCACTACGATATAAAACGGATGGAAGTACAATCAACGCGACGTCCTCCGTCATTGCATCAATAATTCGGTTTTCATCCAACGTCAGACCATCTTCACTTTCCACACGAATCAGATGCTCTTCCGGATCAAGGCCTCGTACACGAAGCTGACTTTGTAATGCATAGATATCTGAGGGGAAATTCAATTCATCCGCTACTATTTTCGTTCGTTTCCCTGAAGGCCGATAAAACGTGGAAATCATTTGATGTAAATTTGTCGTAGTGGAACCTGTCGCAATCACTTCGGACTTTTCCCCTCCAACTAGTGGTGCCATTCTTCCGCCTATTTGTTCTGCCAGGTAATACCACGGATGCATTCCCTCCGTCCAGCCATCAATGGCAAGTGTTTTCCAAGTATCTAACAGTTCGAATAACTTCTTCTCTGCACGTTTTGATAATAATCCAAGTGAATTACCATCCATATAGATTTTCTCTAGCGGCAAATAAAATTCCTCTCTGTAAGGTGCAAGTAAATCTTGTTGATCTAGTATTTTTGCATACTCAAGTGTATTGGAGTTCATATATATTCTCCTTTCTTTAAATAAAGAATACCATAATAGCATTCGATGTCGTCTGAATATTGGCATGACTGCCCATGATATTCTATGCTAGACTTTATTGAAAAGGAGGTTTTCACTATGGAAACATTTACAGAACAGGCCATAGCAATTATCCAAGCAATTCCTCCAGGTCGTGTGATGACCTATGGACAAGTGGCCGCAGAAGCAGGCAACCCTCGTGGCGCAAGACAAATCTCACGTATTTTACATTCCATGAGTGCTAAATATGAATTACCTTGGCATCGCATTATTAACGCACAAGGTGGAATCTCTACCCCGGAAAATGCTGAAGGTAAAGGCGAGACGCAGCGGGAACGATTGCTCGCGGAAGGTGTTCAATTCAACGCAAACGGTCATGTCTCCCTCGATACGTATCGCTGGCATCCCGACTGAATGGAAGTAGGTTATGAGGTCGATATGAGCGCTTGGGCAAGCTGGTAGAGCGGTCGTCCAACTGTGTATTGAGCGGTTAACGCGGCAATATGAGCGCTCGGCCATGTTGATAGAGCGGTCGTCCAACTGTATTGAGCGGTTAACGCGGCAATATGAGCGCTCGGCCATGCTGATAGAGCGGTCGTCCAACTGTATTGAGCGGTTAACACGGCAATATGAGCGCTCGGCCAAGCTGGTAGAGCGGTCGTCCAACTGTATTGAGCGGTTAACGCGGCAATATGAGCGCTCGGCCATGCTGATAGAGCGATCGTCCAACTGTATTGAGCGGTTAACGCGGCGATATGAGCGCTCGGCCATGCTGATAGAGCGGTTAGCGATGAACTATGATCATTCATAGCACTAATGCGCGCAAAAGCAAATTTCAACACAAAAAAATCGCTTGGCATCAAATATGCCAAGCGTTATCTATATCTATACTTGTAATAAACTCAAAAACTTCTTCGTTCGTTCATGCCTTGGATGGTTGAAAATCTCAGCTGGTGCACCGCGTTCCACAATGACACCATCATCAATAAAGATTACTTCATCGGCCACTTCCTTGGCGAACCTCATTTCATGTGTTACGACAGCCATCGTCATACCTTCATGCGCTAAATCTTTCATGACTCGAAGTACTTCACCGACAAGTTCAGGATCCAGAGCGGATGTCGGTTCATCGAACAACATGACTTTTGGATCCATCGCAAGCGCTCGCGCAATCGCAACACGCTGCTGCTGACCGCCTGAAAGTTGAAAAGGATACTTGTCTTTATGATCAGCTAGTCCTACTTTATCTAGTAATAGTTCTGCCTTCTTTACGGCTTCCTTATGTGATAGACCTTTGACTGTAGTGAGTCCTTCTGTCACATTACCTGTCGTTGTGAGGTGTGGAAACAGGTTATAGCTCTGAAATACCATTCCTGTCAACCGACGAAAAGCACTGATTGACTTTTTCGAGACCGATGAATTAAAGTCTAACTTCTGTCCATCTATAGACAGTACACCGCCATTTGGTGTTTCAAGCACATTCAAACAACGTAACAACGTAGATTTACCAGAACCCGATGGACCGATTATAACGACCACTTTTCCCTGCTCGATTTCTAAATCTACATTTTTTATCACTTCTTGCGATCCGAAAGACTTTTTCAGTCCTTGTATAGAAATCATGTTAATCCCCCTGACTTACCGACAACACGATCCAGGCGTATTTCAATTCTGCCTTGAACAATCGACAAGATGAAACAAATCACCCAATAAACAAGAGCCGCCATGATATAAACGAATAAAAACTCATAGTTCATAGAGGCAATTTCTTGCGCCCGCCTAAATGTCTCAGCTACTAAAATCGTAGCTGCGAGAGAAGTATCTTTTACCAATCCAATAAAGGAATTCGAAAGCGGTGGTACGGATACTCTAGCAGCTTGTGGTAAAACAATCTTCCGCAATGCTTGCGAATAATTCATCCCAATAGAATAGGCTGCTTCCCACTGCCCTTTAGGAATGGACAGTATGGCTGCTCGAATGATTTCTGAGGCATAAGCACCGACATTCAATGAAAATCCTATGATCGCAGACGGGAAAGGATCAATGGTTATACCAATTGTTGGCAACCCGTAGAATATGATAAATAATTGTACAAGCAAAGGTGTTCCACGGATGATGGATACATAAATCCGCGCTATTGCTCGTAACAATTTGTTAGAAGAAATTCTTGCCAATGCAGTAAAGATTGCAATGATCAATCCAATACTAAATGCGATGATTGCCAAGGGGATCGTATACTTAATAGCCCCCTCAATCAATGGCCCGATGGATGTTGATGCGATTTCCTGGAATCTTTGTATCCGTTCGGGACTGAGTGCAATCGTATTAAGATACATCTTCGCCGAACCATTTTTCGGAGATCGTCTTCAATGTACCATCTTCACGCATCGCATCCAACGCTTTGTTTACTTCTTCTATTAAGTCTTCATTGCCTTGTCTGAATAAAAAGGCGCTCTCTGATTGATTTTCTTTAGAGATTTCTTCTTCCTCAACAACTTTAATAGGAGCATCAGGTTTTTGCTTCAAGTAGTCGAGTGCAGAAAGTTTATCATTATACGTACCATCTACTCGTTTTGAAATGACTAGGTCGACGCCTTGGTTGAATCCATCAATTTTTATAATTTCCGCACCATTCGCCTTCGCTAGTTCGCCATAGTTACTTGTCAATGTCTGTGCAGCTTTCTTTCCTTTCATTCCATCAAACGCAATATCAGCGTCTTCACGAACGATTAAGACAGAGTTCGAATGCGTATAAGCTTGAGAGAATTCATATTTCGCTTTACGTTCTTCATTAACACCGACTTGGTTAGCAATCATATCAAATCGTTTTGCATCTAATCCCGCGAAAACTGCATCCCATTGTGTTTCAAAAAACTTTGCTTCCACGCCTAAACGTTTAGCTACTTCTTGTGTAACTTCTACATCGTACCCTGTAAGCTTTCCTGATTCATCATGAAATGAGAAAGGCGCGTATGTTCCTTCTGTTCCTACATTGAGTACTCCGGTTGCGAGTACATCTTCTAGCAGACCGTCTTGCTCTGCTGGTTTTTCAGCGGAGTCATTGGGCTTACTTTCTTCTTTACCACCACATGCTACCAAAAAAGCAGCCAATAAAACGATCATAAATGGTATGAGAACTTTCTTCATTTATAAAACCCCACTATTCTTATAAGTATTTGTTGTTTAGAATCATAAAAGATTGAGTAGACTCTGTCAACATGTAAAGCTTGCATCATATGTTATTACACTATACAGAATTGTTAGTCAAAATTAAATACTTCTGTCTTAAGATATTAAAATAGTAATATTGTGCCTAACACGTTTTGATTGCCTACAGAAGGGGCATACAATCGCTATACTACTAACTTAGGGGTTGGATCACATGGATCAAGGATCTGAGAACGCAAGAAGGAAATTAAATAAAACATTAAAGCCATCCTGGGTTTTTGCAATCGCACTCGGTTCATCTGTAGGTTGGGGCGCGTTCATCTTGCCAGGAGATTGGATCCAATCTTCCGGACCACTAGGCGCAATCATTGGATTAGGAATTGGTGCACTCGTGATGATGATCATCGCCTCCAGCTATGGCGTAATGATCAAGAAATTTCCGGTTTCCGGAGGGGGATTTACATATGCTTTTGTTGCGGCAGGGAAAGTATGGGCATTTATTTGCGGTTGGTTCTTATCACTTGGATATATATCCATCGTTGCTTTAAATGCTTCTGCACTCACTTTATTACTGAAATTTTTAGCCCCTGGATTTATGAAACAAGGATTTCTCTATAGCGTTGCAGGTTGGGACGTCTACATACCCGAAATCATCATTGCCAGTTTGCTGATTTTAGCATTCGCATTCATTAACACTACGGGAACAAGTATTTCAGGACGGATTCAATTTTATTTCAGCGTTTTGCTTGTTGTTGGTGTCATCGCACTTGGTATTTTCACATTCGCTGGGGCCGAACAACCGCTTGCGAATATGCAACCATTGTTCAAAGGTAATCAGTCCATTATTACTTCTATACTTGTAGTATTGGCAATTGCACCATGGGCATACGTCGGATTCGATAATGTGCCACAAGCTGCTGAAGAATTTAACTTTTCTCCCCGTAAAGCAACTATGCTGATCGTAGCTTCACTATTCACTTCTTTCATAATCTATGCAATCATGATTGGTTTAACTAGCTGGACATACCCTGCATCGGCAAATATCGGAGGCGGGGATTTATGGATAACAGGTGATGTGGTTCGATCCGCACTAGGAATCGGTGGATTAGCTGTGATGGCAGTAGCGATTGTCATGGGTATCTTCACTGGTTTGAATGGATTCTTCATGTCGTCAAGTCGTCTATTATTTTCTATGGCGCGCGCACGTGCATTACCTAACTTCTTCCGTGAGATGACGGCAAACCAAACACCTAAATGGGGGATCTGGTTCGTAGCATTCATTACATTGCCGACACCATGGTTTGGCCGCCAAGCATTGACATGGATCGTTGATATGTCTTCAACAGGCGTATCCGTAGCCTACTTCTTCACTTGTCTTGCAGCATTTAAAGTACTGGCTTGGGGCAAAGAAGGAATCGGACGCGAAATTGCACCATTAAAAAAGTTTTTGGCATTACTAGGTATGGTGGCAAGTGGATCGTTCTTGGCATTATTACTTGTGCCAAATTCTCCAGCAACACTCACTACACCTTCTTACTTACTATTATTCGCTTGGACAATCGTCGGCGTAATCTTCTACATGGTCATTCGCAAACGTTATAACAGTCTGACACAAGAAGAAACCGAGTATTACGTATTAGGTAAATCCATCGAGTCAGAAGTAATGGATACGGCGCCCGCAAAACCAGACACAGATCTACCAATTCCAAATGCCACGCGTACGTAGCATACTGAATAAGAGGGCTGTCACAAATCTACATTGCTTGTGGCGGTCCTTTCTTACAATGATATAACATGATTGAAATGATTATACCTAGCGCTGTATTGTTTACTCATTTAATTTGATAATTCAAGACAGTAAAAAATGCATTGTCACAAGTATTCATTCCCTTCTATATAGTTATATTTTAGTAATACCCTATTTTTTACAAATAACTCTGCTCGGAAAATAGCTTGAAAATGATTATGCTAGGAAAACGTTAGGACATCATTGTAAGAGGATGCGTTTTAGAAGGTTCGTGTTTAACTAATTAGATTACAATCGCATTGATAGGCATCCGACGCTTCACCTTGAGGAGCGTCGGATAGTCCCCTTCTAATTTTGGTATCAGTCTGCTTTTTTACATGAACGGTCACTTCTATTTTGCATACTTTCTATTGCATTCCCCTTTTGAAACATGCAGATAATCGGTCTATTCCTCTATTGACTTATCTTGCTGACGTGATAAAATTCAAAACGATAACTATCTATATATGTAAAGAGCGATCTATTATATAATGAATCAATATCTTCCATGTTTTCATTCGCAACAGTAGAGAGATAGAGCGGAATACTCCTTCGTCCTTTAAGGGGATGATAGGAGTATTTCTACATTTACAGGAGGTCATAAGCATGTTTCCAATTAAGGCGATTCATACGCCAACCGTTAAAGCGTCTGTCATACTAACTGTGCTGATTGTGGCAATGATTAGTACCAGTATCGTAGTATTCGAATCTGTACCACATGTACCCATTTTATTTGCTATTCTTTTATTATTCGGCTATGGATTATGGAAAAAGATCTCGTACAAAGAGTTAGAACGCGGATTGGTAGAAGGTGCAAGTTCTGGAATGAGCGCGGTGTTCTTGTTCTTCTTCATTGGAGTTCTCGTGAGTAGCTGGATGATGGGTGGAACGATTCCTACCCTGATCTATGCCGGACTCCAAATCATTACTCCAACGTTTTTCTATGCCATCGTATTCATCGTCACGGCCGTCATCGGCTTATCTGTCGGCAGTTCATTGACAACCGTTGCCACGATTGGCGTGGCGTTCATTAGTATGGCGCATATTTTGGAGCTATCTTTGCCAATTGCGGCAGGCGCGATTGTCTCTGGGGCATTCTTTGGCGATAAGATGTCACCATTGTCTGATACAACCAATTTAGCCTCTTCAATTGTTGGTGTAGACTTATTCGAACATATACGAAATATGGGTTGGACGACATTTCCTGCGTTCTTCATCTCACTTATCTTATTTGGCATATTATCACCCAACGTGACGTCTAGTGATTTTACGACAATTGAGAAATACAGTGATGCACTCATCGGTACAAACTTGATACATTGGTATACATTGATCCCTGTCGTAGTACTGATCATTTTGACATTCGTTAAAGTACCAGCTATTTTAACACTGGCTGTTAGTGCATTGTCCGCAATTGTCATTGCATATATTCATACGTTTTATGGAGTTTCCGAAGTATTGAGTATTTTATTTAGTGGTTATGAAGGATCTACAGGCGTAGCAGTTGTAGATGAATTACTGTCTCGCAGTGATGGAATGGAAGGCATGATGTTTACAATTTCGCTTGTGCTGCTCGCACTTAGTATGGGTGGCATGCTGTTCACATTAGGTATCGTCCAGTGCTTACTTACAAAAATAGACAGTGCGTTACGTAAAGTGTCGTCAGTTATTTTGACATCTGCACTCACCGCAATCGGCATCAACGTATTGATTGGTGAGCAGTATTTATCTATCTTATTGACCGGCCAGGCCTTCCAATCTAGCTACGAAAAGGTTGGCCTAGCCAATAAAAACTTGAGCCGTGTAATGGAAGATGCCGGAACAGTCATTAATCCCCTTGTCCCATGGAGTGTGGCAGGAATTTTCATCACGACTGTGCTTGATGTTCCAACGATTGCTTATTTACCTTTTGCGTTCTTCTGTTTATTGAGCCCGATTTTAACTGTATTATTCGGCTATTTGGGGAAGACGCTGACCCGTATTTAACGCTAGTTACGACATGATAATATCATCTTGCTGCTGATCAAGTCGTCGGATTTCTTCGTCTAAAGCTGCACGTTTTCTTGCAAGTCGGTCCTGTATGCGACGGACATCTTGCATGACTGCGTGTAGCTTCTTTTTGCTGTCCGTTATTCGTGTATGGACCATCCAGTCGGAGAATATATTATCGAAAAACACGTCTGTGAATGTAAAGATATCATTTTTATTTACTTGGTAAGAATCTGTCGCAGCGTCTTGCACATCCATCAATTCTGTCTCGTAATGACGTAGTGCTCGTTGTGCTTGATGGACATGATCATCCGAACTGTTGATTTCGGAGTACTTTAATGCGGAAACAAAAATTCCTCCTCCCAAAAATGTGTCCCACATCGATATCCCTTCCGCTGAATCTAGTTTCTTCATTGCGCCCGCCAAAGCTCGTTCCGCCTTTTCCCCCGCTTCAAACGCTTCCCCTATTTCACGCAACATAGAATAGACACGTACGCGATCGTCGGAAATCTTCTGAAGTGTTTGAGTAGTAACAGAATCATTCATACGAATCCATGATTCTTTTTCCTTCAAGAAGTCTTCCCAGTCTTCAGCAATATGCATGAAATCTGGTTTATCCAGTTCATTACGCAGATCTTCCACTTCCGTAGTCAGATCTAATACGTTTTTTTCTGCCTCATTATATTCCAATTCTACTTCTGCTGCTTCTTCTATCTCCTTTTTCATCTTTTCGTCCCATTTACCTGTCCATTCACTAATTTTGTTCGCAAATGAAAACTTACCAAGCTTCACAATATCTCGCTGTTCTTTCGTTAACTGACGGTGAAGTTGATCACGTTTTTGTTTCATAGTGAGTAGTTTTTCGTTCGTCTGCTCTAAACGTTTCATCAAACGTCGCTGATTCACTCGTTTTTCCTGTAGAGTATTTTGTTGTTTTTGAATATCTTGCCGCATGTTAATCACTCCTTTCCTACTATACGATGATGTATTAAGGAAGGATTCATAATCTTCATGCATACTATTCAAAGTTTATTCCATATTAAAGCTAAACGCATGAAAAGACGTGAGCCTAATGGAATTTGATTCAATTTGGAAAGCGGTACTCATTATTGTGGCAGGAATTGTTTTGTTGCATATTTCCGGCCGCAAATCGATTTCACAAATGACAATTGGTCAAACTGTATTAATGATTGCGGTCGGTACATTACTAATTCAGCCTGTAGCAAGTAAAAATTTGTGGCAAACGTTATTTCTTTCACTTATTTTAGTGCTGACACTATTTATATTTGAATTATTGGCATTGAAGTGGAATTTTTTCGAAGGAATTTTACGTGGAAGATCTAAAGTAGTGATTGAAAATGGGATCCTCAAAATATCTACTATGAAAAAACTCCGCCTCACTGTGGATGAATTGGAAATGCATTTGCGACAAAGTGGGATTGAAAGAATTGATGATGTAAAATGGGCGACTATAGAAATGAGTGGACAGCTTGGTTATGTCTTAATTGATCGCAAGAAATATGCCACAAAAGAAGACATTGCAAGACTTCAACTGATGTTGGAAGATATGAGCAAACAACTGGAACTTACTATTCCCTCCACATTCAAGACTACACCTATCATTGAGAATTCCAACCTATTCACAGAAATAGAAAACCCCACTTCTGTCCCTAAACCTCTTGAATAAAAGTTTAATAAGCAAGTGAAAGGGGGAAGTTACTTATAACAACTCCAAAATCGAGAGGAAGAAGCATATATGATAAGAGTTATAAAAAAATTAGTAAAATGGGGAATGGTGTTATATCCTGTCGTTAAAACTGTGATGAATGAGAAGAAGAAAAAAGAAGCTTATTCAGGCTCTAAAAGCCGTAGGTAATACGTAATAAACCCCCATGTCATATAGTCATCTGACATGGGGGTTGATTTATTATAATGAAAAAGTAAAACTTATTTTATAAAAAAGGTTTATTTATTACTGAAAAAAGAGTATACTACGTATGAGGATTTTTTTCTGACCTCTTTTTTCCTCACATTGTTTGATCCCCAAACAAAAAGCTCCGGGTACATTCATTACCTATGGAGGAGAATTTAACACATGCATTGGTACAACAAATTGAAAGAGTATTTTCCAATCGAAGAGATGAAGTCACAGGAACATATGGAGACATTGCTAAACGATAAAGGGAATGTCTACTACAAGGAAGAAGGACCAAAACACGTATTGATGTACGTGGAAACGGAGGACTTCGTTTTCGTAGACTATCTATTCGTATCTTCAGCCGCACGTGGTGAAGGGTTAGGAAAAACACTGCTGGATTCGTTGAAAACCAAGAAAAAACCGATCTTACTGGAAGTTGAACCAGTAGACGAATCTGAACCAGATACTAAAAAACGACTAAAGTTCTATGCACGTGAAAAATTCACGCATGCACAGAAAATCGGTTATAACCGTCGTTCATTAGCTACTGGCGAACAAACCATCCTCGAAATTCTATACTGGGCACCCCCGCAGTCATCACAAGCGGATGAACAAGATGTATTCAACGCGATGAAGACAACCTACGAAGAAATTCACACCTACAAAGACCAAGACTTCTATGGAGATTCATACGATTCTACTGACAAAGTTCTACACTATCAAACGAAACCAAAAAAGAATATTCTAGAACCTTTCACAACAGTGAGTGTGTGAGGAAATGTCGGTCTTTCATAGACCGACTTTTTTTGTATACTGATACATAATATCTTGTTAGTTGACTTCTCATCTAAATAATCTCCTAACAGTTGATTGAATCAACAAACGTTTAACCTTACACTGAATAAAAGAGAAAGGTGTGAGGATATGCTTCAAATAGGCGCTGTGATTCTACAAGAACGAAGGCGACTTCAAATTACCCAGGAAACACTAGCTTCTTATTGCCAAGTATCGAAAGCTTCCGTGTCGAAATGGGAAAAAGGATTAAGCTATCCCGATATTACGCTGTTGCCGAGAATCGCTTCGTATTTTGAACTAACTGTTGATGAACTGCTTGGCTTTGAACGACAGCTTTCTAAAGAATCCATCCAACACCACTATTATGAATTCGCGTCTCGTTTCGGTAAGGAATCTTTTGAATCAGTTTTTATTGACGTAGAAGAACAAGTTAAATTGTACTACCATGATCCTGCGTTCTTACTACAGATGAGTATATTACTGCTCAATCACCATATGTTAAGTAGTGATAGCTCCTCTATTTTGCAGAAAGCCAATCGCTGGTTGGAGCGAATTCGACAAGTAAGTGAAGATGTATGGGTCTTGCGCCAAGCAAATTCCTTACAGGCTACTATTTCCCTCATGCAGTCCAATCCTGAAACTACATTGGAATTATTAGACGGAGTGATTAAGCCTAGTATAGGGGATGAGATTTTACTATCCACTGCTTACGAACAACTTGGCAATCAAGAGGAAGCGAAGCGTGTCATTCAAGTCATGATGTATCAAAACGTTATTCAACTTGTTGGCAGTAGCCCGCTTTACTTACGACTTTCCACGTCCAATCCACAAACTTTTAACGAAACCATACATCGAATCAATGGATTGATTGAGTTATATGCTTTGCGTACACTTCATCCGAATATGTGTCTACAATTTTATTTCAGCGTTGCGCAATGTGCTGCACTCTCCGGTAACCATGAGCTACTTTATCCGTATCTTAAAAAGTACGTGGATGTATGTATTCATGATCTACTCCCCTTTTCATTACGCGGGGATGAATACTTCGATTTATTAGATGATTGGTTAGAACAATTAGATTTAGGAACGAATGCACTTCGCAACACAGAGATTATTAAGCGATCGATCATAGAATCGATGGATGCCGATTACTTTGAACCATTTAGGCAAGAAGATGAAATGCAAGAGTTACGACAACGATTACGCTTTGGATTGGAGGGACGTTCATGAATAACGACACAGATTTACTTATGGAGTATCTACCATTTTTAATTCCTCTTATCATTTTGCAATTAGGGTTAGCGATTTTCTCAGCGATACATGTTATTCGCCATCCTCACTATCGCTTCGGCAATCAAGTTATGTGGTTGCTGATTGTTTTATTAATTCAATTTATCGGTCCATTAATCTATTTCGTTTTTGGAAGAGGTGATTACAATAGTCGTACAAATTAATGGCGTGACGAAGCGTTTTGGCGATCGTGAAGTGCTGAAAGATATTCATCTTGATATTCCTGAACATACAGTTTTTGGGTTCGTCGGTGCAAATGGTTCGGGCAAAACAACTCTGATGAAATGCATGCTGGGATTATTACCACTCAATGGAGGATCCATTACAATTGCAGGTGAACCCGTAACATTTGGCGAGACAAAGTCCAATCAACATGTCGGATACTTGCCTGACGTTCCCGAATATTATCCCTTCTACACCGCAACGCAATACTTGGAGCTCTGCGCCGTTATTACGAATATGACGAAAACAGACCGACGAGGACGGATCCAGGAACTATTGAAACTGGTCGGATTAGCTGACACGACCTCATTCATTAGTACGTATTCTAGGGGAATGAAACAGCGCTTGGGAATTGCCCAGGCACTATTAAATCGTCCGAAACTACTTATTTGCGATGAGCCTACTTCCGCTTTGGATCCAGCGGGTCGTGCACAGATTCTTTCCATTTTACGGCGGGCAAAAGCAGAGACGACTGTATTCTTTTCAACACATATTGTATCGGATGCGGAACAAATCTGTGATCACGTCGCGATGTTGCATGAAGGAACTATTATATTTCAAGATGAACTGACCAATCTAAAACAGCAAATCACAGGACAATTTATTTTTACATTTACTATACCCGTAGCAGAAGTACATGAACGATTGCGACATACCCCATTCAACATGAAGATGGACAACGAGCAATTAGTTGTTAGTTTAACTGATGAAAGTACTCAATTGGCTTTCATGCAAGTACTCACTACCGAGAAAATCTTGATACAGTCGATGCAACCCAAAACTCGTTTGCTTGAGCAACTCGTATTGGAGGTGCTTGGATGAATCAATGGTTTGGCTTTTTGAAGAAGGAATGGTTTGAGAGTGTGAAGACGTATAAGTTACTGCTCGTTATCGTGATTTTTTCAATTCTAGGCATATTAAATCCGTTTACAGCGAAAATCACTCCAGCTCTATTAGAACAATTCATGCCTGATGGTGCATTCGTCAATCTACCTGAACCCACTGCACTGGATTCATGGATACAATTCTATAAAAATGTTCCGCAGATGGGATTGGTTGTGTTCATACTATTATTCAGTACGATGATGTCGAAGGAATTGGAAAAAGGTACGCTTGTGATTTTACTGACAAAAGGCTTACATCGCAATACCGTAATCACAGCTAAATTCTTTATGGCACTTTGCTATTGGACTCTGGCTATTGTACTGTCATTCACCATCACCTACGCTTACACTGCTTATTACTGGGATCAAAGCCAACTGCAACATTTATTGTTTGCCGCTAGTTGTCTTTATGTATTTGGGGTACTATTACTAGCCGTTACATTATGGGGAAACACACTTTTTGCTACTTCTTACGGGGGAATACTCGTTACTTTAATTGGAGTAGTCATCTTATTTATTGCTGCTATATTTCCAAAGTCCGCCTCTTGGAATCCACTTGAACTTTTGGCGGCAGCTATCCCCTTGCTAACTGGGGAACTCATGCCAAGTGACATATGGATTCCATATACTATTACACTAGTCGCGGCGCTTCTATTCATTCTACTAACTATGTCACAATTCAAGAGAAAGTTGCTTTGAAAGCGTTGACATCGAATTAAAAATCATGTAAATTACAAAAGGACGAACAATCCAATGAATTTTTATGAAAACATTCGTTTATAGAGGTGATTGTAATGGAAACTGTATTTGATTATGAAGATATTCAGCTAGTTCCAGCAAAATGTGTGGTAGAAAGCCGCTCAGAATGTGATACATCCGTTATGTTAGGTGGTCATACGTTCCGTTTACCTGTCGTGCCTGCCAATATGCAGACAATCATTGATGAAAAGATTGCGATTCAATTAGCAGAAGAAGGCTATTTCTATATTATGCATCGATTCAATCCTGAAACACGTGTAGATTTCATTAAAGATATGCATGCACGCGGTTTGATTGCGTCGATCAGTGTGGGTGTCAAAGAAGAAGAATATGGATTCGTTGAGCAACTTGCAATTGACGCGCAGGTTCCTGAATTCATCACGATTGATATTGCGCACGGTCATTCCAATCAAGTGATTCGCATGATCCAGCACATTAAAAAGCATTTGCCGATGAGCTTCGTCATTGCCGGTAATGTAGGCACACCAGAAGCTGTTCGTGAACTCGAAAACGCTGGCGCTGACGCTACAAAAGTTGGTATCGGACCAGGAAAAGTCTGTATCACGAAAATCAAAACTGGTTTCGGGACAGGCGGCTGGCAACTTGCAGCTGTTCGCCTATGTGCGAAAGCTGCTTCCAAACCAATCATAGCGGATGGCGGAATCCGTACGCATGGCGATATCGCAAAATCCGTACGTTTCGGGGCAAGCATGGTCATGGTCGGCTCACTATTCGCCGGTCATGAAGAATCGCCAGGACAGACTGTAGAACAAGATGGTCAATTGTATAAAGAATACTTCGGTTCAGCTTCTGAATTCCAAAAAGGTGAAAAGAAGAATGTGGAAGGCAAGAAAATGTTCGTGGAATATAAAGGTCCTTTGAAAGATACGTTGATTGAAATGGAACAAGATCTTCAGTCTGCTATTTCCTATTCAGGCGGCAAGACACTCAGTTCAATTCGCACTGTCGATTACGTGATTGTAAAGAACTCGATCTTCAACGGTGATAAAGTATTTTGATAAAACTTTACCGGTTAGAGACTATTCTCTAACCGGTTTTTTATGTCGTATTGTATTGTATTTATACTTAACGTAGAGGTCATTGAAGTGGTTTTAAGAATTATATCCAAACAAAACCGCAAATACCAATGCGAATATTGATAAGGCAATGATGATTGAACAGATTATCGTAATGATTAGGGTTAGGCTTTTCGGCATATCAGAACGAGTTTTCCAAATCGCGATAAGTAAAAACAAGCTCACTACTATAATGATTAACAAAATAGAAAGAAGCATATAACGCTCTTTCATTATAAACCATACATCCATTGCGTTTGCTCCTTTTGGATAACTTTTAACTTAACAACCTGTTTCTTTGATTGCATGAGTGAAGATCCTTTACAGCAGACCGTTCATGATAAAGGAGTAGTAGTTTGAAGCCGTTGATCTGCGTTGCAGCCGGACGCGTTCCGGAGGGCGTGCGGTGAACCACACCCCTCGCTTCGCTCGCTGGGTGTTTCACCTGTCCCGCTGATCCTCCCGGAGTCGCCGGCTTCCACTCCGATCAACTAAGCAATTGCAAAGAAGTTGTTACACAATCGCGCCCGATTGTTGGATACACTTGACTTTTCATTCCAGGTGTAATAAAATTCTTACATATGATACATTTTGATAACGGAGACGAATTGCTCCTAACCTTGGAAGCTTTATCTAACCCCCATCGTTTAAAGATTATTAGCGTACTTACCAATGGAAAACAGTATGTTAGTCAGCTGGCAAGAGAACTTGGTATTAGTAGACCATTACTTTATTTACATTTACAAAAACTAGAGGAGGCGAATCTTGTTTCAAGCGTTAGTGAAGTATCAGAAAGTGGGAAAGCATTAAAATTTTATATGCTAAACTCTTTTCATTTTGTAATTGATGATAAGCTAATCCAACTATTAGCACCGTCTTTAACGGTGAAGAAAAAGAATTAACGTAAAGGTGGCTTTATACCATGATGATGACCAGTTTTTTTGGACTTATTAACCTAATTTTGTTTTTGATTATTCCAGTTGCCTTAATTTATGTATTGTTCAAGTACTTCAAACGTGCAGAAAAACGTGCAGATGAAAAATTGCAACTCGAAAAACAAAACACGATAAATCTGCAAAAACGTATAGATGAATTAAACGAGCGATTAATCGCCATTGAAAAAATGTTAAAGGAAGTCGAATAAAAGAAGACCTCAAAATTTCTTTGAGGTCTTCTTTTATCTAGCCCGTTTGTTGAACACTGACTTCACTTCAATTAGCCATATTTATACCAATAGTATATCATTACCATTTTTAAAATCATATCTTTTGTAAATAATACCTAATATAAAAAGCGATAAAGGTTCTATCGCTTTACGGAAAAAATATCTTGAGTTCTATATTTCATTAGCTGTTACCATCCGCAACAAGTCGGAACTTATTCTCGAATAGACTCGCCATTAATGCGCCAATCGTTAAGTTCATGACCATATTGGCAACAGCTGGTACGGCTGCGAGTGATCCGAAGTGCTCCATTGCGAGTGTTGCGGCGAGAGCGGTGTTGCAAATACCTGTATGGAATAAAATCGCGCGGGCGTTGCGCTCGGGTGCGCCTAGCCATCTGGAGATAACGTAGCCAGCGCCCATTGGTATGCTAACTTGTAATGTGACCGCTACGAATACAAGCGGCAGCACGGACAAGTTCTCAGACAGTGCTTGCTGGGCATTGGATATAACCGATAGAATGACTAGAAATAGTGCAAGTTGGGACAAGACACTGGTATACGGTGTAAACTTCTCTACTTGTCGTTGAAACTTCCACTGGATTAGTAAACCGCTAATCAAAGGAAAGAACACGATGTACATAATGTTAAGAAATAAAGGCCAGAATTCAATAGGTATAAAACGTCCTGCAAACGTCTGCAGCAAGACAGGTGTTAACACAGGAGAAATGAATGTATCCAGCGTTGCCATCGTAATACTGAGCGCGACTTCTCCACCCGCAATAAACGTGTAAATGTTTGCAGATGTTCCGCTTGGTACGGTACCCGCCAATATAATGCCGGTCGCGATCTCTGCTTGATTGCCGAAAAATATATAGGCAATTCCTATTGATACTCCGACCATGATCGTCCATTTCAGCAAGATGCCAAGTAAAGCATATTTTGGGTTTTTGATGACCTCAAGCAGCTTCTCCGACGAAAGCGATAAGCCCATCAGAAAGAAGATCGTCCCTAATCCAAAGCCCGTCAGTTGCCGGATTGAAATGAACGCATCCGGAATAGCGTAGGCAATGATGGATAAGAGTACGATCCAAATTGGTAAATACTTCGAAATGATTTTAGATATAGTTTGTATAGTTTTCATGTAGTTCTCCTCCTTGCGAGGAAGTCGGTCTATGTTTTTTTGCTATGAGCGGTTAGACCGTAGCTATGAGCGCTTTTCGAAACACTATGATCCGTCAAAGGCCATGTATGAGCGGTTAAAGCATTTGATAGAGCACTCATGTCGTAACTATGAGCGCTTTTCACGATTCTTTGAGCGCTCACCTTAAAAACATCGCTCCTCACTCAGCATTTCCGATAAATATACGCCCCATCCTCTACATAATCCAATTCCGCCACATCCCCAATCTCAACGTTTCCATCCGTTCTTGCCGTAACTTTCGCTTTGGATTCATCCAATTGAATAAGTGCCACGGTATAAGGAGCGAGATGGGCAAATTCTGCAGGTGCAATATGGATATTGGTATAGCTGTAAACCGAACCCTTCGAAGATACGTCTTGCTCTTGCAGCTGGCCTGTTCTGCAACTCGGACAACGGTATTTATTCGAGACACTGGCATATTCACACTGATCGCATTGATAGACTTTCATCTTTTCACAACCTTTCTAGAATATGAACTGTGGAGTACGAACCTGTTCCACCTAAGTTTTGTGCCAAAGCGAGTCGGGCATGTTCTACTTGATTCGGTGCAGTACCGCGCAGTTGTTGGACGAGCTGATACATTTGTGCGACACCGGTTGCACCGATTGGGTGGCCGCGTGACAATAATCCCCCGCTCGTGTTCACTGGTTTATCGCCAGTCGCTTTCGTTCGACCTTGCTCTACTGCAAGCCAGCCTTCACGTTTATTGAAAAAACCTAACTCCTCAATCGCAAGCATTTCCGTCATGGAGAAACAATCATGAATTTCCACGACGTCGATGTCTTCCGGACCCACGCCTGCCTTTTCATATGCCAAGCGACCCGACTCTCGTACTGCTGGCAATGAAAGCAAGTCATCTGCGTCTTGCATTTGTGTAGGTCCTGAACTTTGTGCAGACGAACGGATATGGATAGCACCTTTTTTTCGCGTGATCACTAACGCTGCCGCCCCATCTGTAGTTGGAGAACAATCAAATAGGCCGAGTGGAGAAGTAATAATACGTGCCTCCATAATCTCTTCCATCGTCGTTGGTTTCTGGAATTGTGCTAGTGGATTATTTAACGCATTTTCACGATTCTTCAACGCAATCATTGCCAAATGCTCTTTCGTAGCTTCTGTTTCATAAAAGTACCGATTCGCGAGTACGCCAAAGAATCCTGGGAATGTGAGACCTGCCTGCTTTTCATTAGAATCGTTATCCATTGCGGCATTGATCGCCTGTGTAACATCAGCAGTCGAAGCATGTTTCATCTTCTCCACACCCGCTATTAAGACTGTATCGTATTCGCCACTTAGAATCCCTATGATTCCTTGACGAAGCGCAATTCCCCCTGATGCACAAGCGCCTTCTACTTTGGCCGTTGGGATATAGCCGAGTCCGAGTTCATTGGCAACTAAGGCGCTAAGGATTTCTTGATTACCGATTGAGCCACCCATAAAGTTTCCGACAAACACCGCATCAACTTTCGGATTTCCTGCATCTTCAAGTGCTTCTATCGACGCTTCAACTAACAACTGCTTCATAGATTTGTCGACAAATTTTCCGAACTTCGTCATGCCAATTCCTTCGATATAGACATTCGTCAAGATTGCACCTCCACATGCTGATTTCGTAATTCTCTTTTTAAGATTTTACCGTACGAGCTTTTCGGAAGTTCATCCACGATATACATCTCTTTTGGTTTTTTGAAACTTGCCATATGGTCAAGACATAATTGAAGTAATTCTTCTTTCATCACGGGCTTAGTACCGTTCGGAACGACATACGCAATGACGTTTTCGCCCCATTTATCGTCAGGTACGCCGATAACGCATGTCTCTTTTACCCCGTCATGCTTATTGAGGACTTCTTCTACTTCCCTCGGGTAAATATTGACCCCACCTGAAATGATAACGTCTTTTTTGCGGTCCACGATATGCACATAGCCCGCTTCACTTTTCCACCCGAGATCGCCTGTTTGCAACCAGCCGTTACGTAATGTTTCATTCGTCGCCTTCTCATTATTCCAGTACCCTTTCATGACTAGGGAGCCTTTACAAACGATTTCTCCGACTTCACCTGCCGGCAGTTCAATCCCTTTTGCATCGACAATTTTCACATCGACAAATGGTCCAACACGGCCACAGGATTCCAGATGATCGCCAAGTTCGCGTTTAGGCATCATCGTAATACACATCGGCGCTTCAACTTGACCGAATGTCTGTGCAAATATCGGCCCTGTTAAAGCGAGGGCTTGCTCGAGTTTACTTGCCGCAATCGAAGAACCTGCCATATTAATCGTTTTGATTGTAGATAAATTCTTCGGATTGAATTTCGGATGCTGGATCATCAAATTGACCATCGTCGGAACTAGAAAAATAACAGTGACTTTTTCTTTCGTTAGATTATGCACGAATTCTTCGGGCTCAAACTTGTTAAATACAACTTGCGTTAATCCATACAACCACGCTACATGCGACAGGAAGTTACTGCCGTGTGTCAATGGTGCGACATGTCCTATCACATCGTCATAATCGGTTTCACAAGCAAGCGCTAGTGACAATGCTCCCGAAATGATGTTGCGATGACTCAGCATCACACCTTTTGGATTTCCTGTCGTTCCGGATGTATACATAATCGCGAAAGTATCTTCTTCCATAACTTCTGTTGTACATGTAGCACCAGCATTTTGTTCAATTGCCTGTTCGTACGGCTTGCCGATCGTTAACACCGGAATTGCTATAGTGATCGGTCCTATTAACTGTGATTCACCAATAATCAACCGAACATCTGCATCGTCTAGCATATATTCATGTTCTTTCGGATGAAGTCGATAGTTTAACGGTACTTTGATGACACCTGAGATCGCTGCTGCCACGTCAAGCTCGATATGTTCTAGACGATTCGATGACAGAACGGCGAAGCGGTCTCCTTTTTCAAGACCCACTTTCTTGAAGTATGCCGTCAGTGCAAGTGCCCGTTGCATCAGTTCATGAAACGTAAGGGAGCGCATTTCATCTTTCACCGCGATTTTATTCGGATAGGCTGCTGCCGATTTCATTGCTAGTTTACCAATTGTCTCCACCATCACTCACTCCTTTGCGCAAAATGAAATAATGGAATACCTGAATATTCATCTGGTTTTCTATGAACATGTGTATTGGATACCGGCAATATAATGAATTCCACTGTAATTGCCACAGGATTTTCTCCTTTAAGGAAGTGACCACCATTCACCTGTTTATTACAGTCTACATATAAACCATGGAAGTGGATATCCAGCTGTCCTTGTTCATCGTAGCCAACAAACCCTGTACCTGAAAGCAGTTCGACGGGAGTGTCTGTAACAATCCGTTCGGAATACTGTAAACTTTTATCAAGATTTTGCTGAGGTTGTACAATGGTTGCATACGCAAGAGAACCTATACATTGAAATTGAGCTGCTTCAACGTGATGTTGCTTACACACTGCAAGAATCCCTTCAAATAGATCGGTATCTTTCTTCAAACGACCGATAATTCGATTCGTTTTTTTGTCATACACCGCTTCAATTGGGTGATTCAATACAAAACCCTCCATCTACTTTCAGTATTTGTCCTGTCGTATAATTAGATTCGGATGAAGCAAAATACAGTACAGCTTCTGCGATACTTGTCGCTGTGCCAGTTTGATGGATTGTCGCCTCGTCCAATTTTGTCATAGATATAGGTGCAACCGAATTACATGTAATTCCATACTCACTAAGCTCCTTAGCAGTCTGCTTCGTCAACTTACTAATTGAATCCTTAGAAGCTGTAAACGTTCGTTCACCGCCAAAACTTGATATCGAACTAATGTTGATAATACGACCATACTTCTGCTCCATCATATATGGTGAGACACCTCGAATGAATAAAGAAGTTGCTTGTGCATTCGTTTCTGCTTCTAGTTCCCATTCATCAACAGATGACTGATTTTCATTGTGAGTACTACATATGCACATATTATTTACTAAGATATGTAGCTCTCCAAAGGTATCCGATGCTCTAGCCATTGCCGCATTCACAAATTCCTTATCCCGAACTTCGCCTAAGCATTCTAAATAAACTGCTTTGCCACTGAATGATTGAATTGCCTGCAATGTCGCCTCACAACTCACTGAATCCACCAGAACAACATTGGCCCCTTGTTGTGAAAGAAGGAGGGCCGTCTGGGCACCAATACCATTGGAAGCCCCTGTGACAATCGCCGTCTGTCCTTTCAACTTCATAAGCAACCCTCCTCCATCTACTTAATGTCTAGTAAATCTGGTAAAAATGTAGAGATCTGCGGAATATACGTAATGAGTAACAAAATAATGATGGAAGAGACAACGAAAGGCAAAACTCCTTTCGATATTTGCCCTATTGAAGTATTCGATATACCCGCGGCTACGAATAAATTGAGACCGACTGGCGGAGTGAAAAGTCCAATCGCTAAGTTGACTGTCATGAAGACACCGAATACTGTTGGATCGACGTCGAACAATAGCACAATCGGCAATAAAATCGGAATGAAAATATAGTAGGCAGAAATTGCATCGATAAACATCCCAGCAATTAGGAGAATGATATTAATTAGCAATAAGATGATAATTTTATTATCTGAAATACTTAACATGACGTTCGAAATCTGCGTTGCGATTTGCTCTGTTGTGATGATGTATGCATAGACACTCGCCGCACTGACGATAAACATGACGACCGCCGTCTGAATACCCGCTGCCACTAAGATGTCATACAGCTTTTTCAGTGTCAGTTCACGGTAAATGAAAAATCCGATGAACAAACTATAAAATACCGCCACTACCGCTGCTTCTGTCGGTGTAAAGTATCCACCATAAATACCACCTAAAATTATAACGGGAATTAATAGGCCCCAGATCGCATTTCCGAAAGCTTTAAAGCGTTCCGCACTTGTTGCAGGTTCTATTATGTACTGTTGCGATATCGGTCCCTCGCGTTTTTCCTGTCGATACCTAACGAACATGGCGGCTATAATAAATCCAACGCCCAATAGCAGGCCAGGAATGACCCCTGCCATGAACATTCTTCCGATCGATACCGGAATTTGATCGCCCGCCACTACAGCGAAGACGATAAAAGCAATACTAGGAGGAATGATGATACCGATTGCTCCGGAACTGGCCACCAAACCTGCTGCAGTTTCCGTTTTATACCCGTTCTTCACCATACCTGGGATTAAAATACCCCCAATTGCAGCAACCGTTGCAGGGCCTGAACCTGAAATGGCTGCGAAGAAAATCGCTGTCATAACGGTAACAAAAATAATTCCGCTTTTACGATGACCAACTAAAGCTTGCGCAAAATCAATCAATCTTTTTGAAATTCCCGCGTGCTCCATAATGACTCCCGCCAAGATGAAAAACGGGATTGCGAGCAACGTAAATTTCGCTACACTTGTATACATGATATCTGCAACCAATTCCAAACCAAACAATCCACTGCCTGTAAATAGCACAACAATGGACGAGATTGCTAAGGCCACAGCAATGGGCATTCGAAGCATGACTAAAATAAAAAAAACGCCGAATAAAATGATCGCTGTCATAATGGCTGCTCTCCCTTCTCGTTTTGCTGTCGGAATTCAACAATAGTTACTTGGATAGAGCGGATTAAACAAAACAGCGCACCGATTGGCATTGACATCGAGAACCACCATTGTGGCCAACCAAGAGAAGGTGTTTTCTGTCCCATATCCATCTGGTACTGCACCATCTTCAAACCAAAATATAGCAGAATAAAAAATAATAGCATCATCATCAATCCAACCAAAATCGTAATAATATTCTTTAGCAACAGACTGCCCTTGTCATAAATCAGAGTAAAGCCAAGGTGCGCGTACTTACGCACACCAATGGCCGTTCCGACAAATGTTAACAATACGAACAAGTTAACTGTAATTTCTTCTGTAAAAGAAAATGAATAATTGGCAAATCCTCTGGATAAAATATTAACGAATGCAATGGTGGACATAATGGACAGTACAATCACGACAATCCATTCTTCTAATCTATTGAATATTTTCCCCATACATCCACCCTCCAGTTCTTATTGGTCTTGGAACTTGTCTAATAAATCCTTGCCCCAAATATCTTCATACTTTTTATAAACCGGTTGCACCGCTTCTGTAAACTTGGCTAGTTCTTCGTCTGTTGGTGCATAGAACTGCATGCCTGCTTCCTTCAGCTCACTAATTTGTTTCTCTTCTTTTTCACGTGCCATTTCTACTTGATATTCTGCCGCTTCTTTACCTAACTTCTTCACAAGCTCCTGATCTTCTTCACTCATCGAATCAAACAACTTCTTATTGATGCCCAATACTAGTGGATCATAGGAATAGTTCCAAGTCGTCAAGTAGTCTTGTACTTCATTCAATTTAGAAGAGTGAATAACATCAATCGGATTTTCTTGACCATCAATCGTACCTTGCTGAAGAGATGTAAATACTTCAGAGAATGCCATTGTCGTTGGATCCGCACCTAGTGCACGGTACAAGTCTGTGTACATGGTGATCCCAGGAATACGTACTTTCAGACCTTTCATATCTTCTGGTGATTTGATTTCCTTTTTACTGTTTGTGATTTGACGGAAACCATTCTCTCCGAATCCGAGTAATTCTACGTTCTTTTCATTGAGTATTTCTGCAAGTGCTTCTCCACCTGCACCATCAAATACTTTGTCTACCCCATCTTTATCTTTAAATAGAAATGGCGCACTCGCCACACCAAAGCGATCATCTAAGATTGAGTAAATAATAGTGGAGTGAAGGCTCAAGTCGGTCTGCCCTTTTGTCAGAAGCTCTACACCTTTCCCTTGATCGCCATTTGATAGTTGTTCATTCGGAAACACTTCAATATTGATACGACCATCCGTTTGTTCATTCAAGTCCTGCGCTAACTTGTCTGCGGCCTGATACCAAGTAGATGAATCATTAACCGTGACAGACATTTTCAGATCGTATGATTTTCCTTCAGACTCACCCGCACCGTCTGTTGTTTCTTCTTTGTCTGACGAACAAGCTGCCAACATCAGCATGGCAGATAAACTAATTGCGCCTAAAACACTCTTTTTCTTCATTTTCATTTGTTGTTCCCCCCAGTTTTTTTCAAAAGTCATCCAGATACTTATTACATCTAAAGAGTATCTATTCAAAACATTTTATTAGTATATATAATTCTAATAGTCTGACAGTTTAATTCATATAGACTTTAGTACAATGATATATAGAAAAACACTTCTATTTTTTGTGTCAACGTCTAGTTTCCATAGTAAAGCTTCTTTTTTCAGCTCTGCCATCATATTAAAATAATAAAACACAAAAAGAGGAGCCATTCAGTGCCCCTCTTTTTATACGTTATTTAACTTTTTCCTAGCTCTTACTAAGTAAAATGCATTGATCCAAGAAGCAATCGGTATGACTAGCGCGATGCCAAGCCCCGCACAAAGGATCAAAATCATTTCTGAACTGAATATCTTTGAATTGACAATATCTCCTATAGAGTAGTGTAAATCCTTGAACCAAATGAGCAGTGCCAAATAGCCTCCAAAGAAAGCGAAGAACAAGGTATTGGTATCGGTTCCTAAAATATCTCGTCCAACACTGACACCAGACGTAAATAACTCCTTCTTACTTAAGCTTCTACTATGCTTAAATACTTCATGCATAGTGGAAGCGATCGATATAGCGACGTCCATGATGGCTCCAATTGTACTCATGATAATGACGGAAGCACCTATTTTTACGAAATCCACGCCAATATAGAGTGACATACCTGCGATTGCCTCTTCTTCCTCTTCACCAAACCCTTGAATCATGAGCTTTTGGGATACTACTACTATGAAAAACAATAATATACTAATGGTAATCATCGTCGAGATGAATGCTATTACCGTTTTGCTATTCACTTCATTAATGTAAAATAAACTGACGCATCCAATCACTATGCAGGCGATAAATGTAATCAGTATAGGATTAGCGTTCGGATCCAACATAAAAAACATGGTGAAGAAGACGACACCAAAGTTAAAAAACAGCGAAATGAATGATCGCACTCCACTTTTTCCACCTACCCCAATCATCAATACGAGTAAAATAACCGCGAGCCATACTATCACATTCATATTCTCGCCCTCTTTCGTTCAATAAAGAAAATCGCTGTATAGAGTCCAATCGGGATAGTCAAGACGATCCCAATTCCACCAGCTAATGCACGTGCTAATTCCAGCGATAGATTCATCGAAAGTGCAAATCCTACAGGTGAAGAGTTTTTTAAATAGAGGATCAGCATGGGGATGGATCCACTTATATAAGCGAAAAATAGAATGCTTGTAATAGTTCCCATAATATCTTTGCCGATATCTATGCCAGATGCTTTCAGCGCTTTAACGGATATAGTACTATCTCTTTCATATAATGCAAACATCGAAGACGACATGGTAATGGCCACATCCATGATAGCTCCAAGAGATCCAATAAATAACCCCGCCATGAAGATCGTGTGATAAGGACGCGTCAAAAACTGCATTTCTTCATAACGCAGCCCATTCCCAGAAGTGATCCAGATGACAAGAGACGTGATGGAAAGAGATACTACCGTTGCGACTAACGTAGCCACAATGGCGGCATACGTTTTTTCATTGCGTCCGCTAACTAACAGGAGCGAAATGGTTGTGAATAACAGGATACATATCCCGCAAACCACAAGTAAACTGACCTCATAATATTTCACATAAATATCTAAAGCGACTGATAGTACCATGACGTTCATCACAAAGCCCACTATCGCCAATAGCCCTTGCTTATGCCCTACAATCAATAGCGTAAAGACGAAGATCCATGCAACGATCAATACGTATTTATCACGTTTCACGTCTGTGATACTACCTGTCAGTTCTTCTCTTGCCTTGGAATCAATCGAGACAAATAGTTCATTTCCTATATGGTACTGTTGATCGTACGCCCCCGAAGATGAATACTCATTTACCAACTGGACTTCACGACCCATTTCTTCCCCATTCATGATCCTAGCTACTATGTGCTGAACAAATAGGGTATCTTCATTGCCATGCGTATCTGTTACCTCAGTTTTTTCCTCTATCGTTGTATGGATTACCTTAGCGATCGGTCGGTCATAAAATGAATAATTTTGATTTACAAAAACAATGGAACTGATACAGCAAAGTGCTAAGATCAAAAACAAGATCCACTGCCATGTTGTGACGTTTCTAATTCTATTCAAGACAATCCTCCTGACACCCTTAGGATGAGACACAGATTAATCCTACCATGAATAAGACGTAGGTTTGAAAAAAAAATCATCTGTTTCTCCATCCAGTAAGAAAAGCTCCGCTTCCCATATAGGAAGCGAAGCAAATTGATCACTTATTCATGACTACTCCTCCATTAAACGCAATGCCAAGTACAACAAAAAGACATCATGTGTACTAGAAACAGATAATCCCGTTAATTGCTCGATCTTTTGCAGCCGGTAAGACCATGTGTTTTTATGGATATGCAGACGCTGTGCAGTATTTTGCATCGATTGATTCTCTTCGAACCATACTGTCAAATTATTTAGCAGGTCTTTATGATCTTCCAGCGTCGCAACTGTACGCTTAAGAAATTCTTGCTTCACCATATCTGGAACGCTCTGCAAAATAATTTCAAGCCGCAGTTCATGCTCAAAGACAATATCGCCGGATCCCTTTGCAGCATTGACAGCACGTTCTGCCTGCGCGAATGATTTAGCTAATTCGAAATACCGTGTGGATGCACCTATACCTGCGACGACTTGTACTTTCTTGCGCCGTTTTATATGAAGCAACAGGAATTCTAATTCATTTTTTACTGTTTGTTGATTCATTTCAGGTAATAATAGTAAGATTTTATTTTGCGCCCAGCGAATCATCTTCATAGAAGGGTGGATATTTTGAATCGACGCGAATGTCTCCATTTCCTCGATCGTGAACTGTTCCAGTAAATCCAGCACTTCCAATACCACCACTTGACGGTAAAGAGTGACGTCGATTCCGAGCAGTGTCCCCCGTTCCATAAATCGTTCATCTTTCTTTGATCCTGTCAGCCAGTCAAAGACGAAGAACTCCACATCACGTACTTTTTCATCCTTCTGCTTTCGTTTCAGGGAGTCCTGGATGAACAGTTCCGCTACGCGTAAGATCAGCTGAGCCTGCGGATGAATCTCGTCTGGATCACCCGTCACACCAAGTACAGCGATCGGTTCGCCTCCAATGATGATTGGCAAGACGATACCCCTACGAACCCCCTGCAGATGCTGCGCTTCCTCATCCCCCATACGGAGCATCGTTTTCTGACGCATACTCAACAGTGCTCCTTCATGGAACTGGTTGATTCGATCGGGTTCTGTACTCGATTGAATGAAGCCTCTTCGATCCGTTAAAATGACTTGCTGCTTAATCAGATTCGATAATTCCGTTACCATTTCATGTCCTAATGTATCAAATTGAAACACCTGTCTCACCTCAAATGGAAACCGTTTGTAATACTTAGTTTACGTCACTTTAGATTCCACTACAATAGAGGAGATTCAGATAAGTCGGACTTCCGGTACTCCACCGCCCCATGCCTTTATGAGCAGCTGTAACAGTTCTGCAGTTTCAATGGTTGGAGATTTCTCTAACATGATAGATCCGCCTTGATCGGTATGGCGCTGTTCTGCAGTGACTCGGTCGATCATCGCGGTTTGCTGTTGACTCGTCGCTTGGTTTATCGACTGTTGCGTGACTGCGGCTGCTTTGCGCAAAGGGATTTGCATTCCGCTTTGATACGATGCCACCTCCAAGTAGCGGTTTATTTCTTCCGCTACTTCTTCAATAAATAGAAGGGCCTTCTCTGAATGCAAACCAATTTTCTGGTCAGCTATAGCGGTTTCCCAACCTGCCACTTCAACTCGTAAAGTATGTCCCCATATGCTCTCAATGCCGTTTAGTAAACGCACAAGTATGGTACAAGTACGGGACAACTCCGTTTCCTGCAATACGTTCGGCAATTGAATATATGAGGACCATGCAGCTTTTTCCTGTCTTTTTTCATTGTGAAAATGTACAACAATTCCTTCACTTCCAAGCAGCTGTTTCATCAAACCAATGGCAGAAACTTTTTTATAAGCAATAGAAGAACCGTCAGCGGCATCGGGAAACCATTCACTGTTGGAGTTGCCATGCGAACAACTCAATGCGCGCTCTGTTTGTTCAGCTTCAAATAAACTCCAAGAGCCGCACGCTTTTACTTGTTCCATAAAATAATCGGGTATACGTATATGCTTTTCTTTTACTTTGCTCGATAAAAATGATGCGATTCTACTGTCAGCAATATCCATGGTATATTGCTCTACTCTCGTCTTTCGCCGATAGAATGTCTTACCGAAGAACGACATCACTTCAGCTGGTAAAGTCACATAGCCATGACTCAGTAGCCAATATGCTTCCTGTACTTTTTGTAGGCGCTGGATAGTTTCATGCTGCATGGCGGCCATTGCTATGAGCATAATCCTCTCTTGAGGCAGTCCTATCGGTTTGTCATAATAATCCGATGTTACAAATTCATTCATATATTGTTGCAACAGTGCAGGAGGTATCAATCGATCGCGTTCAGCTACAATCTGTAAGCCAAGCCATTTGATTTCGCTCGCTGAATAGTCATAGATCCATTGACCATATAATCCATCCTGTAACAGTTTCCTGACTACTTGATGAAATCCTGAATACACAGGTCTTCCACGCTGTTGTTCTACTTGTTTATACAATAACTGCAACAGTTCACGTTCATGTATACATTCCTTCTTCTGTTCAAATACTCTCATGTCACGGTCTCCTTTCGTAAACAACAAAAAACAATCATTCCGCCTCTTCGGCAAGATGATTGCAATAGTTGTGAATGAGGAAACAAATTCAGGCATCTTTAAAATACTCCATACAAAAATGCATAGATGCAGATACCTTTTTTGCTTCCACTCCTCAACCCCCGAAGAAAGTGTCGCTTTGACGATACGTGGCAGGTCTCCTGGCTTCACTTCATCCTTCCGCTAATGCCTTCCCATGTCTCCATAGTGGCTAATTTTAGCGGTCGTCCGTGTGTACAGTTGCGGGGACAGCTCCGGTTTACGGATTCCCTTTTACACCTTGATAGGTACCAGCGTATCGTGCAAACTCATATATTTGATTGATTTCATTTTATCATGGATAACATAGAGGGTGGTAGCGTTTGTTTTTATTAAGGAAGTCCACATAAACAAATAGGGTGCCTATGCACTAAACTACTGTGAAAACATCCACAATCGTTTTTTGCTAGGCACCCTGTATCGAGTTTTCTTCATTACTTACATGAGTTGTTGTTCGCATAGACAGCCGCAATCCGCCAATCCTTGAACATATGCCTCTTGCCATGTGATCCCATGGATGAAACCATTCTCCGAGTAACCTGTGATCAAATAGAATGTTTCGTTCTGCTCTGGTAGTGATGAATTGTTCTGATAGTCGTTGTTCTTCATAAGAATTACCTCCTGGATTTTATATTTTTCATAGTATATGCCTTATCGGGGAATAAAAGAACATTTTTTCGCTCTTATTGATAAAAGGCTATTTGATAGCGCTTACATTTTAGAAACGAAGGAAATAAGTTCTTTATATATTTCCGAGTAAGTTTACTAAAGGCATATTTTATAATTCAGTGAATTCTGTTTATTGTATCATTCAAATAAACAAAAGTAAATATAAAAGTTATCATTCCGAATGAACTTTTACGTTTTTTTGAAGAGAACCTATGACTTCTGTATCATTCCATTATAAAACACGGTCTGTAAAATTCTTTCCATACAAAAAATCTCCCTAAGTCCTCTTTACGACTTAGAGAGATCAGTAGTTATAAGGACATTTGCTTTTCGCAAATGTCGATGACTGCTCTGACAGAGTCAGCTGACTGATCAAGTGCTGTTTGTTCTTCCTTTGTTAACGGAAGTTCAATCACACTTTCGATACCATTGCCCCCGAGAACAGTGGGTACGCCTAAGTAAATATTTTGATATCCATATTCACCCTCTAAATAAGCGATGGACGGCAAAATTCGTTTCTTATCTTTAATAATTGCCTCAGCCATCTCTACTAAAGCCGCAGCGGGTGCGTAATAAGCGCTACCATTACCTAGTAGTGAGACAATTTCACCGCCGCCTTTTCGAGTACGCTCCACAATGGCTTCTAGCCGTTCATTCGATATGATTTTATCCAACGGAATGCCGCCGGCGTAAGAGTAACGCACAAGTGGCACCATATCATCTCCGTGTCCGCCAAGTACAAAGCCCGAAATATCCTCTACAGAAATATTCAATTCTTCGGAAATGAACGTATTGAAACGTGCAGTATCAAGCACACCTGATTGTCCAATTACACGATTTTTAGGAAATCCAGTTGTTTTATAACATACATATGTCATCGCATCTACCGGATTACTTAAAATCAGCACGGTGCTGTCTGGGGCATGACGCTTCACTTGCTCGGAAACGGAACGCATAATCTTCGCATTGGTTGCAACTAAATCATCGCGACTCATACCTGGTTTACGTGCAACACCCGCAGTAATGATAACCATTGCTGCACCTTCAATATCCTCGTAATTAGATGTACCTGTAATGCGAGAATTAAATTGTTGTACAGGACTCGTTTGAAGAAGATCTAGTGCTTTACCTTTGGTTGGATTAGAGAGATCCGGTATATCGACTAATACGATGTCACCTAGTTCTCTCTGTGCTGCCATCAATGCTACGGTTGAACCGGTGTGACCAGCTCCAATGACTGCAATTTTATGTCGTTTGAAAGCCATGGAAACCACTCCTTTCTATAGATTTCACTATGAGTAATACGCTTATAGCACATGTATGCCTCAGTCTTTCTTCGGTGCCTTCTTCACTTCTGCCAGTTTCTTTACTTGTGGAATTTCTGAAGTAGTCGGCACTAGGGGTTTCACCATGCCATATACTGAATCATCGGGACGCGGTATTACATGCGCGCCTAGTAATTCACCTACACGCGCTGCTGCGTCGCGACCTGCATCAACAGCTGCCTGAACTGCTCCAACGTCACCTTGAACGATGACCGTAACGATTCCGCCATCCACCATCTCCTGTGATACTAACTCTACGTTGGATGCTTTCACCATGGCGTCCGCCGCTTCAATCGATCCAATCAATCCTTTTGTCTCAATCATTCCGATCGCTTGACTCATGTATATCACCTCTTTTCACTTCTGTTGAATCGATAATACCAATAATGACCGCGTCGATTGGGATCGGGTTTTCTTTCGGTAAAATAAAGCGTGAAGAACCGCCACTCGTAATGAGTACTTCATCACCAACCCCTGCTCCAATCCGATCTGCCGCGACCATATGCGACTGTATACTATTGCCGTGTGCATCAATCGGCTGGACGATTAACAGCTTAAGTCCTGATAATCCATCCTCTTTACGGGTTGCCCATACATTACCAATCACTCTACCCATTCGCATGCGTAATCACCTTTTTCTACTTTCTACTAGATATCGTTTTACCGAGTTCACGTGCTGTATCTCTTGCTAGTGCCGTCACAATTGTGCCTTTATTAATAACAATTTCCTTTTCTGAAATCTCGGACACGTCTTCAGCCGACAAAAGCTTTTTTGTGAATTCAAATGTCACTGGAGCATTTACTGGAGTAGTCGTCGTCACCGTTTTCATCATCGTTTGTACAGGTACCGTTTCTTTTGCATCATCCGATTTCACTAGACGACCAATCGACCCCTGTGAAATGAAACCTGCATTTGCTTCATCGGTATCAATATGCATTTCAAGACGATATCGCTCATTCACTCGAATGCGTACATTGCGGAATGAAATAGATCTTATTCCGTCCGCTTCCACTGTGACATATTCCCCGTCTTCCACGCCAAAGCGCGTAGCGTCAGTGGGCGCCATATGGATATGTGCCTGTGCAATAATAAGACCTTGGTTTATATGCACACTACCTTTTGGTCCAATTAATGTAATCGGTGCTGATCCTTCAATATTGCCGGATTCCCGAAGTGGGGGCTTGACGCCGAGCTTCATAGCATCCGTAAAGCTGACCTCAACTTGGGTCGCTTTTCGGACAGGCCCTAAAATACGCACACGTTCAATGCTGCTTTTAGGTCCTGCAATCATCACCGTTTCATTGGCGGCGAATTGGCCCGGCTGTGAAAGCTCGGACCGCTGTGTCAATTCATACCCTGTGCCAAACAATACTTCCACATGTTCAGGCTGTAAATGTACGTGACGGGCGGAAACTGCAATAGGAACCGCTCGTTCCGGCAATTGAACGGGAGCTTTCCCTAATTGTCCAAGAATTTCTCCGACAATTTGTTCAATCAATTGCTGATTCATTTAGTTCACGCCTTTCTACTATGTCAGCAGTGATTATTCGCTTTTTGGTAACATCATTTCTAGTTCATTATGTGGTCTTGGAATTACGTGAACAGAAAGCAATTCGCCCACACGTTGTGCTGAAGCAGCACCTGCGTCTGTTGCCGCTTTTACTGCGCCTACATCACCGCGTACCATAACTGTTACGATTCCGCCGCCAACATGTACTTTACCTACCAAGTTTACGCTTGCTGCTTTCACCATTGCGTCTGCTGCCTCGATTGCACCGATTAATCCTTTAGTTTCTACCATTCCTAATGCTGTACCTTCTCTGTTCATAATTGTTTCCTCCTAATAGTGTTTTATTTTGTAAGTTGTTTAACGATTTCACTAACTAAGTTCTGTACTAATGCTGGATCGATGTTGTTGTTTGTTGTGGCTGATACATTGTTCATCACACTAGATACGAGCTGGTCATTGGAACTCTCTACAGGCTCTGAGTGCTTCGGCAGTTGTACTTCCTTCGTGCCATATGCCATCCGCTTAATGTTCAACAAATGCTTAGCTGTGACATTGTCTGATGTAATATTACCGCCAAATGTTCCGCACCCTAATGTGAATGATGGCATTAAACCTGTCGTACCACCAACTGCTCCAATAGAAGACATGGTATTGACCAAAATACGGGATACTGGCATTTCCATAGCGAATTCACGAGCTACTGCATCGATTTCGGTATGTAGTGCCAAGCTATGTCCACGCCCGCCAAGATTTAGCAAGTCGAGGCACACTTCTTTCGAGTGCTTCACACCATCCACGACATACATAGCGAAAATCGGTGATAATTTCTCCAATGAAAACGGTACGTCTTTACCAACTTTCGTTTCCATCCCAACAATCAAGCGCGTGCCTTCAGGTAAAGAAATGCCTGCCATTTTCGCGATGAACTGTGGGCTCTTACCGACCACTTTCGGATTCACCTTACCGGGTACCGGTGAGATGATACCTTCCATAATCTTTTTCTCATCATCCGATAAAATATACGCGCCGTTTTTCTTCAACTCACGCGTAACGAGATCCACGACGTGCTTATCGACAACAATGGCTTGCTCGGTTGCACAAATCGTACCGTAGTCAAATGATTTGCTGTCCACAATGTCTTTTACTGCTTTTTCAATCTTTGCGGAACGTTCGATATACACTGGCACATTCCCAGGCCCTACACCGTAAGCCGGCTTACCGGAGCTATATGCCGCTTTGACGAGCGCACTACCGCCTGTTGCAATGATTAGATTAACATCTTTATGCGACATTAATTGCTGTGTAGCTTCCATCGAAGCCAACGTGAGACATTGAATTAAACCTTCCGGGGCACCCGCTGCAACAGCTGCTGCATCACATACTTTTAATGCTTCGTGTGTGCATTTCACTGCGTAAGGGTGTGGACTCACGACAATAGAATTTCGTGTCTTCAATGAAATCAACGTTTTGAAGAACGCTGTCGATGTTGGGTTGGTTGTCGGGATAATAGCGGCAACTACACCGAACGGAGCAGCAATTTCCAAGACTTTATTCATATGGTCTTCTTTGATGACACCGACTGTTTTCATATCTTTAATACTTTCATATACGTCTCGGGAGCCCACTTCGTTCTTAATTTTCTTATGAGCTGCTACCCCCATACCTGTTTCTTCTACTGCTAGTTGCGCGAGGCGACCGGATTGTTCAAAGGCAGCATCCGCTACGGCTTTGACAATCTTGTCGACTTGTTGCTGAGAATAGCCCATAAATTTCTCTTGTGCTTCTTTTGCAGTTTGGACGGCTGTACGCATTTGTTGCAAAGCTAATAAATCATTATCCACTAATTGGACCAAATTTAACCACTCCTTTCTACATGCTTATCTATCAGTAACTTAACGGATCATCTGCCATCTTCTGTATCGCTTCCCGGAATGCGTCGGCTGCAGCATTGCAAGAAGATTGACTGCCTGTCAACAGGCCACCGCCGAAGTTTGTTTCGGAGGGAGGTGCATAGAGTACACAAAGTGTAACGTCAGCTGCTTTTAAAGCAGCGTCCAAACCGATAACAGCTTCAACAGGCGGTGCAATCAAGTATGCCAATGACTGTCCATCGGATACATTGGCCATGTCAGCCAAATAACTCCCACAACTGGAGATGGTATGCGCATATAACGCATGATTCGGGTTTCCGTTGATCGCTTCAAAATACGCTTCGTGCTCTATCGTTATACGAATTGAATCAAGGCCGCTTTTCACTTCTTCCGGTGACGAGCCCGCAATGATTCCAATAAACTCTCCCGATAACGGGCCAGAAGAATGAGCTGAACCCGCGTAAAAGCTTTTTGCGTAGACCACTTCCACATCACTATGCTTCGTTGCTGCATCAATTGCTGTATAGCCGACGTCGTCAATTGTCGTCGTTACTATCCCAAGGCTTCGCTGGTTAGACTTCAATCGAAACTTCTCAGCAAGTTCCGGACTGACATTTGATATGACTTGCATCGACAATATATCTGCATAGATTTTCATTTGCCCTCCCCCTTCCTTATCCTTCCTTTTGAACAAGCGATACACCGCTCGCTTCATACTTTAAGATTTTCTGAATAATCGTCCCGAGGAATGCACCCGCCTCGACAGGAGGGATTCCTCCTTTATGGATATTCGAGATGACCATACGATCTGCTTCAATCGTGCCATGTCGAGGTTTGTAGCACATATAAGCACTTAGCGACTCTGCAGAAACAAGACCTGGACGTTCACCGATCAGCATGATGACAACATCAGGTTGCAACAGCTCTCCGATATCATCCATTACGGCAACTCGTCCCTTATCGACATAAAATGTTGTTCCCATATCAATATTCAAGTTGTTAAGTGATTGTTGTAATGACAAGTAGACGTCTTCCAAGTTTTCTTCTATCGCTTTCGCACTCAGTCCGTTTGACGCTACGATTTGTACGACGGGTGATTTCTTACAACGCTCCTGAATTAAAGATCTTGCTTCGTCTGAAAGCTTTCTACCAAGATCCGGGCGTCGAATGTATTCTTCTTTATCTGCCACTTTGGATTGCACTTGGAACAATCCTAGCTGTTCAAGCAAGTTATCCGGTACTTCACCGTAGACCGCGTCAACCGCTGCTGCATGATCCAGTCGGAACTGTAGCCACGTTTTTGTTTTCGGACGTGAGCCTGCGCGCCCAACTCCTACGCGCGCTGGTGTTTTCTTACGATATTCTGCCAGCTTATCTTCTTCAGAAGCTATTTGTGGTTTTGATTTCGGGTTACCATACGCTGTCGTCGGCTTGGGTTTTACAGTAGAAATATTTCGCTTCGGCTCTTTCGTCGTACTATGGAATGTCACTGCGCCACTAGGCGAATTCCCCACAGTTTCCACTTCCAAATGTCCGATCGGTTGCTGTGAAAATAGTTCTATTTTCTGTTCATTCGTTGACGGTTGTATTTTTTGACTGCTATTTGCGGCCTCCAGTTTTTCCACAACCATTTTTGTGATTTGCTGAATTAATTCTTCATTCAAGTCCATCCACCTCCTATCGATTGAAGAGCGTGAGATCTCCGGCATGTTTGCTCAGCATGCCATTTTCATAAATCCCCATCTTTTCAAGCCATTTCAAGTATTCAGGTGCTGGTGTTTTGCCCATCGTCTGAAGAACAGTCGCCACGTCATGGAAGCTCATGGACTGGTAATTCAACATAACGTCATCACCCATTGGTGCTGCGATGATGAAGTTCACACCTGCCGCTGATAATAAGATACTTAAATCCTCAATGTCATTTTGATCTGCTTTAATATGGTTCGTATAGCAAATATCTACACCCATCGGAAGACCATGAAGCTTGCCCATGAAGTGATCTTCAAGGCCAGCACGGATTACTTGCTTGCTGTTGTACAAGTATTCTGGTCCAATAAATCCGACGACTGTGTTAACGATGTACGGATCATAATGTCGTGCAAATCCGTAGTTACGTGCTTCCATAGTTACTTGATCTACGCCGTAATGCGCTTCAGCCGATAATTCAGATCCTTGTCCTGTTTCAAAATACAACGTTTGAGGACCTGTACCCGTGCCCATTTTCAGTGATAGATCTTTCGCTTCTGCAATTAATTCTGCCGAAATCCCAAATGAACGGTGAGCTTTTTCTGTTCCCGCGATACTTTGGAAAATCATATCGGCAGGTGCCCCCTGTTCGATTGCTTTCATCTGTGTCGTAACATGTGCGAGTACGCAGTTTTGCGTCGGAATTTCCCATTCATCAATGAAATCTTTCGTTGCATTCAACACACGCTTTACACTTTCCACAGAATCATCTACTGGATTGATTCCAATTACCGCATCACCGATACCGTAAGACAAGCCTTCTTTTAACGAAGTGATGATTCCATCAATATTGTCTGTCGGATGATTCGGTTGCAGACGGGAAGACAATGTACCTTTTTGACCGATTGTAATATTACATGTTGATAAGATTTCAATTTTATTAGCCGCGTGCACTAAGTCGAGATTAGACATTAGCTTTGTGACGGCTGCGATGACTTCCGAAGTCAATCCACGGCTGAGACGCTTTAATTCGCGGTCGCCTACTTCATTACTCAAAATGTATTCACGCAGCTCTGCGATGCTCCAGTTCTGGATTTCACCATAGACCTTCTCGTTAATATCATTTTCAATAATTAGTGAGACTTCATCACTTTCAATTGGAATCAGTGGATTGTTACGGATATCGCTTACAAGCAACTCACTGACGACTGTTTTGGCAGCGATTCGTTCTTGCACGGTTTCCGCCGCAATTCCTGCGAGACGATCTCCAGATTTCTCTTCATTCGCTTTTGCTAGCACTTCTTTTAGGTCATGGAACACATATCGTTCGCCGCCTAATGTAGTGGATAAATTCACGTACAAGACCTCCTTTACGTTGTATGGAAAGTTAAGGTTTTCACGACGACCGGCACGACGCCTGAAGTGAGCGCATTGCCGATATCGATGTAATCGCCTGTTTCCACATTGATTTGATCTATACAAATAATACTTTGTTTCACGTGTAACGCTGCCAGTGTTTGGCCAATCACTTTGGCATGATCTGATTGAATGACCAATATAATCGGTTGTTCAGGTCGCGGCCTCTCGTTCATGATCTGAACAATTGCACTAGCCAGTTTCTGCACATCGCGAAATCCGAGATAGGGAAGATTGGATAGATAAAGTGCGAAGTTTTGCCCTTCTTTTGCTGAATCGTATAAAGTAACTGCCTGCTGAACCGCATCTTCGAACTGGGATAATCCTGTCTCCAGATTTTCTTCAAAGTCGTATTGATAAATTGGGATGTTCTTTAATGGCAACTCATGTGGTGCAACCTGTATGGTAGCCCCGCTAATTTCAGTAGTCTGTGTTCCAGCTCCCAACACAGTAGCCCTCACAGTTTCCACTGGCTCCTGCCAAGTAAAGTGTTGCAACGATGTATTTTGTAGCAGCGCTTCCGCGAGTTGAATTCCAATATCATCGTACTTCGCTTCTTGAACTTCTTCAGTTGTGTGATGATACATACATTCGGATATACCACCTGAAAAGACGATCGTATCGACCGGCTGCAACCAGTTCGGTTCATGACCGAGCAGCAGCACTTGATCTTGAGCATGAACTTCATTTTTCAAAATACGTGCCATCGCTTCTGCCATATAAGTCGTTACAAAAGTTACTGCTGATGCATTTTGTGGATCTCCAACTTGTAACGTATAGCCTTGGTCTTGCAATAACCGTTCGACAGGCGGTGAAATTGTACGGACTTTTCCGTGTTCAAATTCGATCAAGCGACCGCCAATATGCATCGTACATGTGCCAAGCAGTTGCTTGTCTTGGAACACTGCAATATTTGCCGTTCCGCCGCCAATGTCTATATTGGCGATTACTTGCCCACTTTTTCCAGACAATTCATAGCTGCCTGATCCTTTTGCTGCAATGATGCCTTCTAAGTCAGGGCCTGCCGTTGCTACGAGGAAATCACCTGCTTCATCAGATAAAAGATGCAACATTTCACTGGCATTTCGCTTGGTAGCGGTTTCACCGGTAATAATAACAGCTCCTGTTTCGATCTGAGAAGGCTGGATTTCGGCTTTTTCATATTCTCTGCGTATAATCTCTTGGACACCTGCTACATCAATCGTCACTGCATCTTGTAATGGCGTTCGGAATACCGGACTTTTATAAAGTATTTCTTTGTCTGTAATTTCTATTCTTGGCACATGTGTTGCGCCCGCCACATTACGTAGGGAAAATCGACTGATAATCAGTTTCGTCGTGCTTGTGCCAATATCAATTCCTGCACTAATAATGGTTTCGTGCTTATTGAAATTGCTCACGCCCACACTCCTTTCTGATTACTTATTGTCCTCCACTTTTGATATAAAAAAGACGCCTTTACAAACCCATGGATTTTTCCACGGGATGTAAAGGCGCCTTTGCCGTTTTTATTCACTTGTATGAAATTTACTATATCAAATTCCTACTTACCTGTAAAGAATATTAGCCGAGAAAGATCAAGTGCTGGTCAGCTTTTGACTCTGCGTAATGTCGCATCGCTTGAAGGTCGTTAAGCTTTGTCAATTCCTTAAGATGTTCGATGCCCATGCCCGTTTTAGAAGAAACCATAACGATAGGCCCTTCGTTCATGACAGTCTTTAACATGCCAAGTGAACGATCTATATCCGCATCCGGAAGGTCGCATTTGGTGATCACTCCAATGGGTAGTTTCGGGATGCCCATGCTGAAACCTGGCGGGAAAATAAGCTTCTCACTCGTTGCGTCTTGCAAATACAATACGTGCGTTACTTCAAGCGCGGTAGCCATAATATTTTTGTAGAACATTGGATTTTCTGTGTACTCGCCCGGAGTATCAACAATCCAATCATAATAACTGAGCGTTTGCGTTTTGAAAGCTTCTACTTCTCGGCCCAATAAGGCATTTGTCAATGTAGACTTTCCCGCCCGTACCGCACCGATCAGCATCGCCTTGTTTCGCATCGTCCTCACTCCTTATGATTTTGTAATTTCAGCTGGCGTATACTTTAACTTCTCCGATAAAAAGCGATTTATCTCTAGCATAGCCATCTCTACTTCCGAAACACTACCTACAACGACAAGACTACCGGTAAATCGATCGAGGAATCCAATGCGAACATTCGCTGCTTTCGTAGCCAAGTCACCTGCAATAATTACCGTTTCACTCGGTGTGCAAGTGAGGATACCTAAGGCACCGGCCTCTTGGATGCCTAACTTCTGAAACATATCAGGATCGGGATTAGCAATCAAATGACTGAGTGTAATCTGTTTTCCTGGAACAAATTCCTGTATAAATCGTTTCTTTTCTTCGCTCATTATACACACACCCTATATAGTTTTATACTTTAGTAGCAGAAGCTTCTGGTTCAATGTTTTCAGTATCGTACTCACCTTTTTTAATAATTCCAGCTTCACGATCTTGCTTCTCTAGCTTTAATGCTGTTGGTACAGATAGCTTGTACGCAATAATAATTGCAATGATTCCTGCACTTAATTTACCTAGTATAACCGGTAAAATAATATTTGGCTGGAAATTCGCTGTGAACGATAAATGATCGCCCAACAAGAATGCAGCACAGACTGCGAACGCAATATTAATAACTTTATCTTTTGGCCTCATATAACGAACCAATGAGAACATCGCCAAGATATTTGCGACGGTTGCAAGTAGACCAGCGCTACCTTCAGGTGAAAGCCCAATTTTCTTCCCCGCAGATTCTAAAGGTCTTCCCATATACTTCCGAATCAAATAAATCATTGGGAATGCACCCGCTAGCATGATACCAATGTACCCCGCCGTTTCAAGTGCACGGAACTGGTCTGCTTTATCTGCCATAATGGGATCGAAGCCCCAAACACCAAAGATTTTAGTGAAAATGCCTGTAAATATTTCAACAATAGAGAACACTAACACTAGTTTAATAGCAGCGTCCATCACGCGGCCAAAAATCATAAACCCGTTAATCATCATACGCGGGAAGAACTTCAGTCCGACTGCAATCAACACAACAAATATTAATAATGGCAATAAATTTATAAAGATCTGTAAATAACTAATTGCAAACTCATAATTGGATGTAGCAGTCGTGCTAATTACATCACGCACATCAGTGTTAAATAACACTACTAAAACAGATGCGATAAAAGCACCTATTGGAATCGTTAATACACCTGACATGATACCAAGCGCCATATATTTATGGTCACGCTTATCTAGCATCGCAAGTCCCATTGGAATAGAGAATACAATGGTTGCACCAGACATAAAACCGACGATTAACGCCATAATCCATCCTTCATTTGTTACTTTCAAAGCTTCTGCTAACTGATATCCGCCCATATCTGAAGCCAAAATCGTCGTTGCTGCAATAGCTGGATCTGCTCCTATTGAGTTAAAAATGGGACCGATAAATTTACTGATGAACCACGTTAAGTATGGTATGGACGCCATAATTCCCGCCGCAGGAACGAAGATATGTCCTACTGCGTGTAATCCAGACATGAATTCCTTACCTAATCCTTCTTCCGGATTTTTGATTGAAGCAAATGCCCCTGCAACTGCACAGGCCATGATGATATACACAATCACCGTGCCGATCATTTCCATCTGAGTTTCCCCCTCTTACTGTCATATTGTGTAGTCTTTTACTTAATCCTAGTCTAAAAAACACCGCCCTCTTATCACTATTCGTGTGTTATTCGCGAAAAAAGAAGACAAAAAGACGCTTAAAGAATGTATCTCTTTAAGCGTCTTTGCTTAGATCTATTTACTTGTGCGAATCAATAATTTCCATGGCAAGTGACTCCATTGTCATTTGCCGAGACATACTCGTATCACGCATTCTTTTAAAAGCTTGTTGCTCGGTTAATTGCTCCATGTTCATCAGAATACCTTTTGCCCGCTCTATGACTTTTCGCTTTTCCACTTCTTGCTTAGCCTGCTGAACATCTTTCTTCAGCCGTTTTGCTTTGTCTGATTGGTGAAGAGCTACTTCGATTGCCGGTATTAAATTGGATTCAGATATAGGTTTGACCAAATAGCCAACTATATTGTCTTGTTGTGCTTTTTCTACGAATTCCTTTTGGCTGTACGCGGTGATAATGAGAATAGGTATATCCAGTTGTTCTCCAATGATACGGCTCGCTTTCAGACCGTTCATCTTCGGCATTTTGATATCCATCAAAATCAAATCCGGTTTATGCAAGAAGGCTAGCTCGATCGCCCTGTCCCCATCGCCTGCTTCCCCAACTACTTCATAGCCATGGTCTTGCAAGGTCATTTTCAGGTCCATGCGAATGATGGATTCGTCTTCCGCAATCAAGATTCGTTTACTCATCAAAAATTTCCACCTCCGCACCCACTGGAAAATTAACTACTGCATGAGTTCCGATCTCCCTGGGCACATATAGAAACTCACCATTCAAGTCATTGGTAACCAAATTGTGAATGATTTCCGTACCAAGAGATGTTTGCGGATTCTTCATTCCAACGCCGTTGTCGGACACATGAATCTCTACAAAATCATTTTCCACGGTAAATTCCACATCAATAATCCCCTCTTCTTTGCCTTGAAATGCATGTTTTAAAGAGTTTTGTATAAGCTCATTGACGATAAGCGCGATTGAAACCGCTTTCTTAGAGGTTGTTACTATTTTATTGTTATTCGGCTCAATAATCAAGTCTACTTTCAAATTATATTCATTCAGCACCATAGTTGAGCATATTTTTCTTGTCAAATTTATGATATTTACATCATCGTCATCTGCATGTTCTTTAGTGAGGATAATTTCATAAACAGACGAAATACTGTATATACGATTAAGTGTTTCTTCAAATGAAGAGCGACTTTCGGCCGGCATACCATTACGCATTTGCAGCCTTATCAAGCTTGCAACTGTTTGCAGATTATTTTTTACACGATGATGTATTTCTTTTATCACGACTGACTTCATCATCAATTCTTTTTCCTTTGTACGAAGTTCGGTAATATCTTGTATAATCAACAACGTTTCTTGAGATTTATTTTTTTCACGCATTCTTATCTTTTTCACTATTAAGTTTTTCCGCTGGATTGTTAGTTCAAAAACAAACACATCATCTTCCTGCTCATAAACCGTCCTCAAAAAAGGTAATAATTCTAATAAATCACGGTTAAGCACATCATCTTTCTCACTCATTTCAGAAATGAGTCTTAACCCTGAAGGATTCGCGTATACCAACCGATTACTTTCATCTGTCAAAATGAGCATTTCCATCAATAAGTCCGAAACTACACCCAGTCCCGAATTTGTCATCTGATCTTCCGCGGTTTCTGTAACTACCGAAAATTTCTGTACATTGCCTGTTGGAGTCGGTGAAACAACCTGCTTCTCTGAAATCAGTACACCAATCACTTGATGGTTTGTATTCTTAATTGGTACCACGGTCTGGTCCACCACGATACCTTCTTGTGTCATCGCCTGTCTTATGATCGACTTTTTTCCGTTGCGATAAGAATAAAATACACCTGGCTCAAAAGATTCAAAAACAATCTTTCCAATAACCGAGTTATTATATAGCGGTGTACTACCGACTGGAAAAGCCTCCGCAACGACTATTGCTTGGTTACTTGGTTTTAATTTGCAATCAATGAACATATATGAATCCGATAAATCAGCGTAAGTCTGCAAACTAAACGCCATTTCCTGAAGAATCTGCACATCTTGATCAGTCAGTTCCGTATGCTGTTTACAAAGTTGCTCTACTGTTGATTTTACCACTGCGCCACAACCTTACTCTGGGGAAGTACTGCTTCTCCGACTTTGTAGAATTAGTATAGGGCTGTTAGCAGAAGAGGTCAATTGCAAACTATTATTCATACATACCAGGAATATAAAAGAAAAGAGAAAGTCCAAAAACTTTTCTCCTTTCTAATGATGTAAATGTATTTGTTATCTTCGACGCTCAAGCAACGGATTGGAAACTCCGTCACAACCGAGGAGTGCAATAATCGTTAAAAACACTTTTTGCACACCAAAATGTGCGTCTGTTGGATCAAAATACTCTTCTAACGTATGAAAGCCTCCTGCATCTCCGCCCCCTCCAAGCGTAACTGCAGGGATTCCTAGATGAATTGGAACATTTGAGTCTGTACTGGAGGCTTCATCTAAAACGGGTTCAAATCCTAGAGCTATTGTAGACGCTAGCGCGGTCTGAACGATGCAGGAATCTTCACTTTGAGTACCGGCTGGCCGGCTACCTACTGCTTTACATTCTACTATTACTTCATCATTCTTTCCCCAACATGCATTCTCTGCATTCGCAGCCTTATGTACAATATCCAAAACTCTCTCTTCCAACTTAACCAATTCTCGCTGTTCATTGGAACGAAGATCGATTGTCATGGAGGCTGTTTCTGAAATCGTATTGACAGAGGTCCCTCCATTTATAACTCCCACATTAAAGGTGGTTTTAGGTATTGCTGGGGTTTCCAGAGAGGATATTTCAGCAATCGCACGACCAAGTGCATGGATTGGATTCGCTGTCCCAAAACTCCCAAAGCTATGTCCACCAGGTCCCTTATACGTCACAATATAACGTTTGCTACCTGTACCTAAATATGTGATGCGTTCTGGGTTACCGGGTTCGATAGATATAAATCCGTCAATATCATCTCGTGTATCGAAAAGATGTTTTACTCCTTTTAAATCGCCTAGCCCTTCTTCACAGACTGTGGCACCAATTATGAGATCACCAGTTGTTTTGATAGCACTGGCATTAAGGGCACGTATGATAGTCAGTACCGATGCCAGTCCCCTTCCGTCATCAGAAATACCAGGTGCAAATATCTTCCCATCTATACGTTTTGCCACTACGTCTGTTCCTGCTGGAAATACTGTATCTAAATGTGCACAGACGACTAGTGAAGGTCCGTTTCCGGTACCTCTTCTAATACCGAAAACATTTCCCACTTCATCCATTTTCACATCGTCAATTCCTAGTTCCTGCAATTTCTTTTTGTAAACACTACCTCTGTTCTGCTCTTCAAAAGTTGGTGATTCAATTGCGGTAATTTCTATTTGCTCTTCCGCCGTATTCATATTATCAGACTCAAGAAAATCCAGTCCTGCTTGCACTTGCTCATTTTTAAGAAGTACATTCATTACATCAGAAGTCATACTATTTACTAATATCATTAATACTACCTCCTAAAGTTTTCATACGCGTAAATATCGGTCAAAGAATGCGACAGTCTCCATATGCATCGTAATTTGGTTTGAAGTTTTTTCTGTATGATGGCCTTCATCTTCGAAAACAATAAACTTCACCGGCGAGTTACGTGATTGTAAATCATCTACTAGCTGCTGCGCTTCACTTACTGGCACCCGTGTATCATTACGTCCATGGAAAACTAATAAAGGAGCTTTAATTTTATCCGTTAAATTCATAGGAGCAATCTTATCAAAGTAATGGCTATAGTGTTCCAATGAACCATATTCACTCTCACGTAAATACCTGCGCCATTCTCCTGTGTTTTGTAAAAATGTTTTCAGATTTGACATACCGACGATATCGACCCCTGCCGCCCACAGCTCAGGATAATGTGTCAAAGCAGATAGGACCATAAAGCCGCCATAGCTTCTGCCTATAATACCAATTTTGTCTTCAGCCACGTGATGTGACTCTGTTAATTCTTTCGCTAAACAAGCCAGGTCTTTAACCGCATCCAAGCGTTTTTCAGCGTCATCCAGTTGTAGAAATGATCTGCCATAACCGTTACTACCACGAATATTTGGTGTCACAACAGCCATTCCCTTGTGCACTAAGTATTGGACAACGGGATTGTATTCGGCTTTTGTTTGAGATTCAGGCCCGCCATGTACATAAATCACAGCTGGCTGATTAACTGATTCATGTTGATTATAGAAAAAGTAAGGAATCTCCAATCCATCAAATGAATGAAACGTACGTAATTCCGGCTCACGCCAAAGTTTTCCGACAGTTTTTGATTGACCAATAAAAGTTTGTCGTTTCACTTTTTTTCGAATCACATCATAACTCCAAATATCTCCCGGCGCCACAGGAGTTTTTAACGTAAAGATAAGAGTTTCGCTTGTAAGCCACGACATGGAGCTGATAACGCCTTTAGGAATACTATCGGCTAACTCGCAGGCTTGTGTTAGTGGAGAATAAAGTCCTAAACGACTAATACCTCCTTCATTCAACGTAAAGGCGAGTAACTCCTTTTCAGGTGAAAGACTGATTTCTTCTATATCCCACTTTTCCCAGTGAAGTAGTTTTTCAATTTGTCCGGGTTGATCTGCTGAAAACTTGCATAGATGTAAGGTCTCTTCTTTGTAATCACTTAATACATACACCTCATTTGAAAGCGGGTTGGCAATCGGCATTTCATATCGCGAAGAAACATCCTGATTTCCAATAATACTTGTTGAACCGTCATGGATATGTATTATACACAGCACACTATCGATGTTCGTTACTTTACTGCTTACAATTAAGCTTTCATCATTGATCCAGCTTACCGGTATACAGTTTGCATCGTGCGTATATACTTTCTTAATTTCTCTAGTATCAATATCAACAATAAACACGTCAAAAAGACCTGTACCTCTTCTATTACTCGAAAAGGATAGAAATTTGCCGTTAGGAGACCAGCCCCCGATATGGTGGAAGTGGTTTGGTGACACCACCAAAGCTTCCAATTCTTTCTTTTCATCACCAATGCGATATGCATATATTTGTTGTTTTTCATTTCCTTTACAATCCATGCCAATCACAGTCCAATCGCCTTTTGGACTGTGATAAACATCCATTACACGATCAGGCGTTTCAATAATCTGTTCCGGTTTATTCTTTTCATTCAACTTCCAAAGTTCGGCTTTCCCTGTGAACTTAGACAGGAACGTGAATTCACCTTTTCCAGAAATAGCTTGTGATTGAAAAGCGGAATTCACTTTTAAAAAGTCTACTAAGATTTCTTCTTCCGACATACATATCCCTCCTGCACGATATTACTCATATAAGTGACATGAAACAAAATGCTCCTTTTCAATCTCTCTGCTTTGCGGTTTGATTTCCTTACACTTATCCATTGCGAAAGGACAGCGCGTATGGAATACACAACCAGAAGGAGGGTTTAAAGGAGATGGAATCTCACCTTTTAATGTAATTCTCTCCCTTTTAATTCTTGGATTTGGCATAGGTATTGCAGATAAAAGTGCTTGTGTATAAGGATGCAATGGATTCTCAATTAACTTTTCTGTAGGTGCGGTCTCTACTAAATTACCAAGATACATGACGCCAATACGGTCAGAAATATGACGAACCACACTAATATCATGGGCGATAAACAAATACGTCAGTTTAAATTCCTTTTGCATGCGCTGTAATAAATTGATAACTTGCGATTGGACCGAAACATCAAGTGCAGAGACAGGTTCATCACAAATAATTAACTTTGGATTTGCAATCAACGCTCTAGCCAAACCAATTCGCTGACGCTGTCCACCAGAAAACTCATGAGGATATCGATAATAATGGTCTAATTGAAGACCGACCTTTTGCATAATTTCCATCACACGCTCAGTATGTTCTTTCCGCTCACCAAGCCCATGAATAATTAAAGGTTCCTCCAATGTTTTACCTATTCTTTTTCTTGGATTCAATGATGAATAAGGATCTTGAAACACCATTTGGATTTCTTCACGAGTTTTACGCATTTCCTTATGCGACTGCTGAAAAATATCGTTTTCCCGATAAATTGCTTCCCCTTCAGTAGGCTCCATCAATCTCATGATTGTCCGACCGGTAGTACTTTTACCGCAACCAGATTCTCCTACGAGACCAAACGTTTCACCTTCGTATAACGTAAAGTTCAAATCATCCACTGCTTTTACAACTTGTTGATTGCTTTTTAGCATTCCCATTGAACCTTTTACAGGGAAGTACTTCTTTAATCCCTTCACTTCTAAAAGAACTTTACGTTCTGACTCATTTTGCTGTAGCATATTCCGCCGCCCCCTCTCTATTTGCAATTTCTTCAAAATGCCAGCATCTGACTTTCTTGCTATCACTCGCTACTTCGAGTTCAGGCACTTTTGTTCTGCATAAATCATCCGCAAATTCACATCTTGCCGCAAATCGACAGCCTTGTGGAACATTATCCAACGACGGTACAATCCCTTTAATGACATGAAGTTCTTCTCCTCTGTCACCATCCATTTGCGGGATTGATTTAATCAACCCTTTAGTATAAGGATGCAACGGGTTTTCGAATAAGCTGTAAATGTCTGCCTCTTCAACAATTTGTCCTAGATACATTACAACTACACGATCACAAAGCTCAGCCACTACGCCAAGATCATGCGTGATAAATACAACTCCCATATTAAACCGCTCATTTAAATCTTTTATCAAGTCTAATATTTGCGATTGTATTGTTACGTCAAGAGCTGTAGTTGGCTCGTCAGCAATTAATAATCTGGGATTACAAGCCAAGGACATTGCAATCATTACACGTTGTCTCATCCCACCCGATAGTTGGTGGGGGTAATCATGTACTCTTTTCTCTGGCGCGGGAATACCCGTCAACTTTAGCATCTCCACAGCTTGCTTATACGCTTCTTCTTTGGATACCTTCTGATGCAGCATAATCGACTCGGCAATTTGAAACCCGATTGTCAATACCGGATTTAATGAACTGAGTGGATCTTGGAAAATCATAGAGATTTCATTACCACGGGCATCTCGCATTTCAGATTGAGACAGCTTCAGCAAATCCGTATCTCCTCTAAATATGATTTCTCCTTCATATTCAACTAAGTATTTCTCGTCAAATAATCGCAGAATAGACTGGGATGTAACACTTTTCCCGCAACCCGATTCCCCTACTACACCTAATATCTCCCCGCTGTTCACATGAAATGATACGTCATCGACAGCAGTTACACGTCCCGTCTCGGTATTAAAGTGCGTCTTCAAGTTTCTAACATCCAATAGTTTATTTCCAGCCATGAAGTAAGCCTCCTTTTCACTGCGTTGCTCATCGTTCTATTATTTACGTGTATGCGGATCAATGTAATCGCGAATTCCATCACCCAGTAAATTAAGCCCTAAGACGGACAGCACAATCAGGATTCCAGGGAATACCGTCATCCACCATGCACTAAATATAACTACCTTGCCATCATGCAAGATATTACCCCAGCTGGGTTCAGGTGCCGGAATTCCTGCACCAAGGAAACTTAGAGCCGCTTCCGTAATAATGGCATCAGCAAAAATAAAAGATGCCTGAACTACTAGCGGTGCAATAGTGTTTGGTGCAATATGTAATACAATAATTCTCCAAGTTTTTGCCCCTTGAGCACGTATTGCTTCAATATATGTTTCTTCTCGTACGACGAGCGCTGCTGACCGTACTACACGTGCTACGTTTGGAATAAATACAATCGTTAACGCGATGATTACGTTTTCTTTTTTTGGTCCAAGTGCTGCCACTAAAGCAATTGCAAGAAGAACTCCTGGTATCGCCATAAGTCCATCGCATATTCTCATTAAAATATTGTCAAGCGCGCGGTAATAGCTCGCTAACAGGCCAAAAATCATTCCAAAGAAACATGCCAATGCAGCAACTGATAAGCCAACGCTCAGCGATACACGCGCACCGTATGCCATCCTTGTTAACAGATCTCGGCCAAAGTTGTCTGTACCAAGCAAATGTGCAGCGCTTGGAGCTTGCAAGCGATCTGTTACAATCATTTCGTAGGGTCCATAAGAAATGAGAAAGGGACCGACAATAGCCAATAATAATAGGAAAATCATCGTGATTCCCCCAATTACAATACCACGGTTTCTCATGATCCTTCTGACCATCAAAGTTCTTTGTTGTTTCTTTAAACGCTTCTTTGCTTCTATAAATTCATCCTGCAATACATTATTTTCTTGAATAAGATTCATGCTCATCCCTCCCCATTACTTTTTATTCAAACGAACACGCGGATCTACTACACCGTAAAGTAAATCAATAATCAAATTGATGAATACATATGTACATGTAACAAACAGAACAACACCTTGAATGACTGCATAGTCTCTGCGTTCTACGGAGTTAATGATAAGTTGACCGATACCGGGAATGTTAAAGATTGTTTCTGTTACGACAGCACCGGCAATAAGTGCTCCTAATGTTTGTCCGATAACGGTTAATATTGGAAGAAAAGAGTTACGCAATGTGTGTCTCATTACGACTAGAAATTCGCTTACACCTTTTGATCTAGCAGTTTTAATATAGTTCATATTAAGAACTTCTAATAGGCTGGAACGAGTCATTCTGGCGATTAATGCCGCATGCATAGAACCTAAAGCAATAGAGGGTAAGATTAAATATTTAATATGTTCAACAAATCCTGAGCTCAATGGCTGGTAGCCTGCTACAGGTAACCATTGAAGTTTAACACCGAACAGCAATATCAAGAATAGACCGAGCAAAAAACTGGGTACACTCATACCGAGTAAAGAAATACCCATCACTGTACGATCCGTATTCGTTCCTCTACGTGTTGCAGCCAAAATACCAATCGGAATCGAAATGATCAATGAGATGAACGCTGCAATAATAGCTACCGAAACGGTTGGTGCCAAGTGACTCATAATCGCGTCGATCACGGGTTGCTTCATGAAATAAGATGTTCCTAAATCACCTTGCAGCGCATTTAGAATCCAATGACCGTATTGCGTAATAATGGGTAAATCCAAGCCAAGCTCTTCTCGTAAATCCTGAATTTGCTGTTCACTCGCTTCTTCTCCCAGCAACATTGCTGCCGGATCACCGGGCGTCAAATGAATAATCATGAAAATGATAACGGAAACTATAAATAAAACAGGGATCAAAGATAGTAATCTATTTATAAAGTATGATCTCATTAACTTTTTCCTCCTAATCAATACGTAGTAGGCAGATTGCTCTGCTCCCTTAAATAATAACGGCTCTAACTTCTACGTAAGAGCCGTTCCCAGAATTAATTATTTTTCTTTACATTCCAAAGTAATGCTGTATTTAAGATCTCGACGTTCTCTATTTTATCTGTAGTAGTAATGATGGAAGCATAGTGTCCGAATAATGTATGTGGTAAATAATCATTCCACATATACGCTTGTAAATCACTCCATTGCGCCAAGGCATCTTCTTTTGTTTCCGCTACACGAATTTCTTCAAGTGAAGCCGTAATTTTTTCGTCATCTGTCCATCCAGAGTACGTCGGATTCAACACCAGCAACTGAGATGGTGTCGTAACATATCCTGTACCAACAAGGAGAAGATCCCAGTTATCAGGGTTTGAGCGTTTTTCCAGTAATGTGGGCCAATCGTATATTTCTAACTTCGCGTTGACACCCATCTGTGAAAGTTGTTCTTTTAGTACGACTGCTGCATTGTAGTGGTGATCATAGTCTTTAGTAGAATAAACGACAACTTCTTCGTTTTTATAGCCCGCGTCTTTTAACATCTTTTTCGCTTTTTGGGGATCGTTTTGGTTGTAGCTCTCGCTTCCCGCATCTGTTGCCCAATCTTCATTTTCGGGACTCATGTAGCCAGCATCCAGTTTATATAGATCTTCATTTCCTACTGCTGCAAGCATAATGGAGTTAGCATCGATCCCTTCATTAATTGCCTGTCTAATGGCTTGATTACTCATTACACCAGTCTTTTTGTTATACGCAACGCTGATGGTTCCGCTATCAAAAGAGGAGAATGTATTTAAGTTCTTCGTATTAATCAATTGATCATAGCTGTCAAATGGCATATTCAATGCGATATCGTATTCACCAGTCTGAATACCTGCAAGTCGAGTAGAAGAATCTGTTACGATATGGAATTCAATCGCATCAAGATGTGGTTTTTTATCTCCAACCAAACCGTCCGAATCGCCTTCAGCTGCTGTATACTGATCGAATTTCTCCAAACGGATGAACTGGTCTTGCTTCCACTCTACAAACTTAAATGGGCCCGTACCAATATTTTCTGTTACGCCATCTTCTTTTGCGGAAGCTATAACTTCAGATGGCATGATAGCAGGGAATTGACCACGGCCTGCCATAATATCCAGTACATCAGTTACCGGAGTCTGTAATTTCATTTCGACTGTATAGTCACCAGTCGCTTCAAACTTTGTACCTTCTAAGAGAAGCAGAGCGCGGGATGATTTTTCTAACCATCTATTCATAGAAGCTACTACGTCTTCAGAAGTCATTTCCTTTTCGTTGTGGAATTTGACTCCTTTTCGTAATTCGAATGTATATGTAAGTCCGTCATCACTTTTCTCTATTTTTTCTGCAAGCATAGGTTCTGCCTGTTGTTTACTATTTTGAGCTACAAGTGTTTCGTAGATATTGATCGCAACATCAATTGCGTCTGTTGAAGTAGTCAATTGAACATCCAGCGTCGGTGGTTGAGCACTCATTGCTACTTTCACTTCTCCGCCATCCGGTGCTTCTGATATTCCTTCTGCTGTTTTCCCACTATCTTTACCACACCCTGCAAGTGCAAATAGTAAAGCGAATGCCCACAATAAAATACTAATCTTTTTCATAACTTCTCCTCCAACCTATTATTTTCTCAGTATAATGAAGCGCTTTCATTTTCAGTTAACCTATATTCATTACTAACAAAATATCTTTCCGCAATGTTAATACTTCTTACTAAAATTCATTTTTCAGCATGGAATTTGGCAATCCCTCCAATGATTTCAATGTAAGATGATAGCGCTATCTCTAATACTTTTTCATCTATGTCGAATCTCTCATGATGATGACCTGCAGCAAGTTCTGTACCAAAAATCATATACGTACTAAGTCCACCATTTTCAATCACGTGATTCATCATATATGTTGCATCTTCTGAACCTATAGGAAATGGTGCACTATTTAATACTTCATCTACAATTGGCACGTTATCTAAGGCGTTTTGAATATAATTCTTCAATCGTTTACTGGATTGACTCGTATTCGCCTCTCCAACAATGTCCACTTTATAGTCAATACCATACATTTGTGCAGCGCCCTTGATAATATTCATTGCCTTTGCCACCATATATGTATTGATTTCTGTCGTTTCTCCACGCGTTTCTACCAGCATTTCAGCAAAAGCAGGAATAATATTACGATCATAGCCCGAACTTAATTTGCCTACATTTATTTGTGATTGACCCTTACCACTTCTCGGAATGCTGTGCAGATTGAGTACCGCTGAGGCTGCAGCCAGTAAAGCATTTTTACCCTCTTCCGGGGAACCACCCGCATGGGAAGCTTTGCCTTCAAATACAACATTGAATTTCGTAGTGGCAAGAAAATTATCAATTCCACTGACCACCGTTCCTAAATCAACATTAATACCTACATGTGATGTTAGGAAGATGTCTACGTCATCAACAACTCCCGCTGCGACCATCGACTTTGCTCCTCTTACGCCTTCTTCGGCAGGTTGGAAAATTAATTTATATGTGCCCACAAGATGGTCACGATTTTTCGCAAGAAAATTCGCTATGGCAAGCCCAATCGATGTATGCGCATCATGTCCACATGCATGCATCTCTCCTTTATGAATAGAAGCGAAATTTTTCTTCATTGGCACATGATTGATGTCAGCGCTTTCATTAATATGAAGCGCATCCATATCAAAACGAATGCCAACAGTGGGACCCGGTTTATTCATTCGAATTGTCCCTACTACCCCCGTGTAACCACCAGTAAAATAATCCATCCATTTTCTATTTGCACCTTCATCAATTGCCCTTTGTTCATGCATGGCAAGTATCTTATCGGAAGGAACACCCATACGTGACTGTTCATCAAGAACCTCTTTACCCAGTTGCAATTCAAAACCAAGAGTCTCTAATTCATCTGCCACAATAGATGCAGTTCTGAACTCCAGCCAGCCAGGTTCTGCATACTTATGAAGATCTCGGCGCCAACAAGTCATTAAGGGAATCAACTCATCGATAGACCGAGTTTGCTGACTATCCATAAAAAACCTTCTCTCTAATTTATTAAAGGACATTTCCTTTATCATTCCGTTAATAATAATTTCAATTCATATTATTGTCAATACTTTTTAATAAATTCGAAAATAAAAAAGAAACCAATGCCCAGAAACTGTTGTAACTCCCAGGTTCTGAACCATTGGTATCTTTATAATGAACTGTTTGTACGATAGTGTATGCAATGTTCTTCATTTAAAATCGTCTGCATTCAAATGAATTGCAGTTGATAGACTTTGCGTGGTCTGCCACGTTGACCAGACTGTTCTTCTCCAGCTACTTTTGCTAGTCCGACATTTTCTAACTCGGTAAGTATTCTTCTAGCATTACGTTCCGTACTATTCATCCAAGACGCTAACTCTTTGGATGTAATTTCGTTTTTTCTATAGTGCAATGCTAATGAATAAATCCGGTCTACTGTTGCGGGACCTATTTCAGCAGCTACTAGCAGTTCATTCCACTCACTGCTAACCTTTCGATTATCATAAGATATAGAGTGCTCATGACCTTCAGATTCTATGATCTTTTTATTTTCATCTACGAAAACAATAATTTTCTTTTCTTTACCTCTGACGTATTGAATTGCTAATCGGGCATTTTGTTCAGCTTCTAATGATGTAATACCATAACCAAGCCCAATACGTATTTCAAGCTTACTTTGTAGCTCAGCTTCTAGAATTAAATCAAACAGTGAATCCTCACTTAGCTGAAGCTCCATTTCTCCTCTTGTTGTATAGAGAAAATAGCGACCGTCACCTATTTCTACAAATGAACCATTAATACGCTCAGCATAATTTAGAAGCAGTTTCTTTAATTCTAATTCTTGATATTTCATTTTATAAGAAAAGTGACCTTCCCAGCCGCTTTGGAAAATTTCAATCGCAATAATGGCGATTTGTGCTTTACGATACCACTGTGATACCCCTCTTTGCTTTAAATACTGGATAATTAGACGAACTGCGATAACATCGGGAGCTACTTTATAGCATGGTATTCCTAATTGTCGTAACTTTTTATGTACAGTATTTACGCAAGTAATCGCCGCATCAATCTGACCATCCTCGAATGCTTTCAGATGAAAATCAATAATTTCATTGATCGGATGGTAGCCTTCATAAGGAAATGTGCGTACAGTCAGGTGATTCAAAGGTGTCTGGTCTTCGACATCTTTTGTCTGGATCGTGTCTAAACTTATAGAGCGAAAGATTCTCTGTTCTTGCAACTGAGCTTCTAAAAGCGTTTTATTAAGACTGTTGCTATTTAAGGGCGCAAAGAGTCCTTCCTCTTCCATAATTAATTGATTAGATACTGCATAGTCGTATGGTGCTTGACCAGAAAAGAACCATTGATCTACATATTTTTTGTTTGCTATAATAATATCTTTTGTTTCTTCCATCTCTGTATATGGAAAAGGAAGGAACATGATTTCATCAAATTCTTTTACCGCATTCTTTATAATCTCAATCGAATGACCTGGTCCTATCACACCTAAACGAATTTTCAATTATGTATACCTCCTTTCACTTACTAGTACTGGCTAGAAATAGCTGATACATGCTGATGAATGAATTCCTCCGCTCTCTTCTTATACGCTTCCTGATCCATCACAAACGCTTCCCCGTGATTCGCATCATCTACTAAAAAAATGTCCGCATCACTCTCCGTTACTTCATACAGTTTCTTTGCCATATCTGTCGGGACAAATGTGTCAGCGTTGCCGTGTATATACAGGATGGGTACAGTTGCACGCTGTACAGCACTCAGCGCATCTGCTTCCTTCAACGAATATCCAGCTTTTGCATTTGTCAATAAGTTCATATTATCAAGCAGTGGAAAGGCTGGCAAATGGAACATCCGATTTAATTGATAGGCAAAAAGCTGATACACGGATTGATACGGACTATCTGCAATGATTGCCTTCACTTGATTCGGAAGATTTTCACCACTCGCCATCAATACCGTTGCAGCACCCATAGACAATCCGTGATAGATCACTTGTGTGTTAGTACCCGCTTTTTTGGTAAGCAAGTTCGTCCAATCTATCAAATCCAAACGATCAGGCCAACCAAATCCATAATAATCTCCACCGCTTTTTCCATGTCCTCTAGCATTTGGCATGAAAATATTATAGCCGAGTTCTTCATAATAAAATTGACCGTACAATCCCATCTGTTTTGCGTGGCCTAAATAACCATGTGTCAAAATCACTAATTTGTCAGTTGGCTGTTTGGCCGGCAAGTAATATCCCATTAACTCTAAACCATCTCTAGAAGTCATATGCATTTCTTCAAACTCCTGTTTATCAACCCAATCTAACCAGTCTCCATTTAAAAATACATCCATAGTTTCGGCTGATACTTTCAAGTCGGCATTGCTTGTAAGGAAGTCTTTGGGACCACGTTTGATGGCCAAATTATAGAAGAAAAAGCTACCTGCTATCTGAAAGACAATAAAGATCGTAACTAGTAAAACAACGACCTTTTTCCAACTTATTTTTTTCATTTCTATATCCTCGTTCTCTTTGTCTTAGCATTTACTTTTATTATACAGTGAAAGCGTAGAATCCGTTAGGACGATTTCATGAGAAAAACCCCAGTAGTTGGATAACGACTACTGAGGCACACCACATTTACTATTTTTATGTCTTACTTCTTCTTGTTATCTTGCTCGGTAGCCTTATCTGCTCGTTTATACTCTTTGGCGTACAATACTTCCTGTGCGGATGAAAGACCATTATTTTTATCAGTCAATGTTTTGTGCGGCTGCTTATTTTCACTCACGTTTCAACACTCCTTTCAGTCTAATTTCAGTGTTCCACAAATCCTTGAAATTAAACGCAGAAAGACAGTTATCGTTCATTGGGTTTCTTCCTCAAACAACGTATACTAACTGTAAAAGGAGCTGAACCATATGAAATTTTATATGACAGAACACGGATTTGATACCGAAACGGAATTCGGTACATTACACATTTCATCAAATGAAGAAAAAGGGTTTCGTCCCTATCAGCTAATGGTTGCATCGATCGCTGTTTGTGGTGGTGGCGTCATGCGAAAAGTCCTTGATAAAATGCGTTTGCCGGCAGAAGATATTGCAATTGATGTAAAAGAGGTTGTACGTTCTCAAGACGATGCAAGCCGCCTACTAAAGATCCATCTTCATTTCACTATTATTGGATCAGACGTTACAGAAGAAAAAATGCCACGAGTCATGATGCTGACGGAGAAAAATTGTTCTATGCTGCAATCCGTGATGGGTTGTATCGATGTTGTGAAAACATACGAGATAGGTACAAAGTAAGTTTCAATAATCCGACAAGAGAATTCCTTCTTTTGTCGTTTTTATTGTTTAAAGATCCTTATTTTCCCATTAAAGTCCTGTATAATTAATAGAATACCTAAAGGAGGTCTACCTATATGAAGAATAAACTAGTCGGGTTGTTAACAGTTTTATTGATTTTTGCAGCAATACCATTTCATGCACAAGCTGCCGCACAATTTTCTGACGTAGACAAGCATTGGGCAAAGAAAGAAATTATGTATTTAGCCGACCGTAATATCATCGGTGGTTTTCCAGATGGTACCTTTAAGCCTAATGATCCCATTACACGGGCGCAAGCGTCTTCTATGCTAATAAAAGCATTGAAAATTCCATTGATAAAAAACCCTACAGTGCAATTCAAGGACGTCTCGAAAAAATCTCCATACTATCAAATTCTCGCAACTGTGAATGAAAAAGGCATCATGCGAGGAGACAATGGTTTCATGCGTCCTGGTGAAGATACTTCACGTGCACATATGGCCGCGATCATTCGTCGTTCATTTAACATACCTGTCGACCATCAAGCAACGTTTGTAGACGTATCACCGACCCATTGGTCATTCCCCGATATTAATGGAATTGCGAAAAAAGGCATTACGGGCGGCTCTGAAGGTAAATATATGCCAGCAGACTCCGTTACACGTTCTCAGTTTGCTGCATTTTTAGTACGCGCACTGGATGATTCCATGAAGTTGAAAGACTATCGTTCTTATGTAAGTGTTAAAGGAAAAACGATTGAACAGAACGGTTTTACTTATACCATTGCAAAAGATAAAACTTCTACTAAGCTATTGAAAGAGAGTAAAAAAGCAGGAATACGTTTAACACTCTTGGATAGCGCGACTATGCCAGACAACGGAATCAACCGAGTACTGCTCATGTCCGGTTATCAAATGATTCTATACAATGATGATCTTTTCATTCCGTATTGGAACTTGATCAGTGCAGGAAATAAAATGCCCGCAGGTTATAATCTAGTGAAATTGAATGTAAATGACCGGAGTTACACAATTGGTAGTATTTCAATTGATCAAAAGTTCCGCAATATGTTCATTTGGAACGATCGCATTTACTATACACTTGAAAAGAACAAAGAGCGTGTTTTCGATTCCAAATTCGATCCCACAACTCCACTAGACGATCCGTTAACGCTGTATTCAGTAGCGATGGACGGAAAAAATAAAAAGACATTATTGAACTTCGACGCACGCGTTATTTTTGATGAAGTCGAAGCTACTTCGAAAACCAACCAAGTAAGTCAAAATAATAAGTCCGTAGCGTTTGATCTTTCTACGATGTATTATTTCAACAAAACAGGTGTCTATAAATATAATCTGTTAGATAAAAAGACAAGCAAGATTTCTACTATTCTTGCGAAAGATATGGAAGTTACCGCTACACAGTTAATCGTGACAGATCAAGCAGGTAAGAAACATACACTTAAGAAATAAGAAGAATGGCATGCCTCTAATTTAGTGGCATGCCATTTTTTCTATCGATCTATAACGAGCTTAGCAATCGTCCGAATCAATAATTGTCCAATGAAAACTGGGATCGCTGTTAGCAAGATGACAACGTCTCGACCAAATGGCTTGAACCATCCACCATCATCTGAGATGAAATTCATAGCCAATATTAGAGAGACTATGGCTATAATTATATTCATTAGTAAGATGTAACGAACCTTTATAATACTAGATAAAATGCCTGTTATCACAATATATAAAACAGATACTGCTAGTAAATACTTTGCATCTTCTCGCTTCATATACTGACCGTACTCGTAAAAATGAAATAGGAATGGCGCTGGAATCAGACTCATAACGAGCCATACTATGTTCAAATATCGTTTTACCATTACTTCACCGCTCCAATTAGCTAAGGATAAAAATGCACTGTGTATTCCACATGATTATTGAGCCATTACACACCTGACGTGCTCGCAATGACTACAAAAGCGAGCCGTGTAAATATTAGTTATTTCTTTTCCTTCTACTTCATTACCGTTTATTCACGGCTTCTTCACTGGCACATAACCTACTTTCTCCACTAATTCCTGTCCTTGCGGTGAAACCATCCATTCAATGAACTTCTCAACATTCGGATTGTCTGTCCCCGCTGTGATAACATAAAATTCTGTTGCAATTGGGTATTCATCAGTACGGATTGTATCTTTCGTCGGCTCTACACCATTGATTGAGAGTAGCTTGATTTCATCGTTACTTACCATTTCCATTGAGTAATAGCGAAATGTATAGCCAATCGCATTTTTATAATTCCTATACTTGGAGACCTCTGTTATTATTCCACCCATTCCTTCGGGCACATTTTCCTTTGGAGCATCCATAATCGGAATATCCCCCATCAGCCGTTCCAAGCCTGTTTGACTACCACTATCTGCCGGTCGTTGGAATGCACGAATCGGCTCGTTTTTACCACCAACTTCTTCCCAGTTGGTGATTTTCCCTGCATAGATATCTTGAATTTGTTTTAATTCTAGATGATCAATGGGATTTTTTTGATTAACAAAAAAGACAAATGCTTCTCTTCCAACTGGTGTTAAATTCAGCTCAAGCCCTAGTTGTTCCGCTACTTTCATTTGGGCGTCTGAAGGTCCTGCTGCAAAAATTATATCTACCTCGCCAGAAAACAGATTTTCATAAGCGATAGGTGTTGTATTGACCATTACTTCACTATCATACGGATTGTATTCTTTTCTAGGATAGACTGCTTGAACAAAAGCTGCATACAGGGGATATAGTGCGGTAGCACCGTCTATTCTCGGTAAATCATCCTTCAGTTCGAGTGTAGCCGCCTCATCAAGTACGACAAGCTTGGATTCCTGTCCAATTGTAAACGGCTCATAATAACGTACTTCCACTTCGGCATCCACTGTTGAAATACTTTCTTTATATATATGCATTATCGGCCAAACTGCCGCTCCGAGTAGAACTGCTCCTGCCATAATACCGAACAATCGCTTTCGTTGCGGCGTGTTGAAGACATGAAAGATCATCATAACGATCCACACATAAACAATGATCATTGCACTTAGCGCTAACGGAATATAGTGGATCAATCCCATTAACAATAAATACAATAATCCAATTCCCGTGAAAAATAGTAACGCTATCAATAAAAGTACCGCAAATGCTATGGGTGCAATCATACGCGTCCCTCCTTTTTACTTTCCACTCAGTTCCTCCAGCCGATGCCGTGCCTCGTCTTCATCAAACGAACTGTACCAACGATAATGCTCATTATCCAAAATACGGAAATGCTGACTAATTACATTTTGCTGTAAACGAAATTGTCCTTTCATTTCCAAGTCACGCCACCACACTTTACCGCCCATAGATTGATCCATTCGGCGGTCAATACCGTCATGCGCAATGGTTTCCAGTACTTCTAACGGATCACCACCGACAGTAGCTTGCAATACCTCACTTTCACGAAATAAAGCACAGACAGCTATGACAGCTGTCCAACTAGCCGTTGCCCTTGCCTTTTCAATTTGAATCAACGTCTTTTTGGAAAGCCCTAACACATCCGCCATTTTTTGTTGAGAATATTCTTTCTCCAATCGGATTACCCGTAACTTTAATGAAATCAGTTGTACGAATTGTTGTTGATTCACTAGATCACCCCGTGGTTACATTTCACATCTAATGGTGTAATATTACACCAACATTATAGATTAGGCAAATTGTTTTCAAAACTCTCTGTTAACTTCACAACTATCGATTCTTTCTTAAAATTATGATAAGATTTATTAACTTTGTGATTTAGTTAAAGAAACGAGGACTCTTATGAAACAGCGTGAACAATGGACATCCAAGATTGGTTTTATTTTAGCGGCTGCTGGCAGTGCTATCGGTCTAGGTGCAATCTGGAAGTTTCCTTATATGGCCGGAACAAACGGTGGCAGCGTGTTTGTGCTGTTATTTATTATTTGTACATTATTGATCGGTCTACCGATTTTATTGGCTGAGTTTGTTATTGGCCGAAGAGGACAGGCAGATGCCGTGACTTCTTTGAAAAGATTATCAACGAGACGCAATTGGGGATGGGTTGGATGGATGGGACTTGTCTCTTCTTTCATCATCTTATCGTTTTACAGTGTTGTCGGTGGATGGATTTTATCGTATTTGGCGCGAGCCTTTACGTTTAAATTAGGTGGACTGGATTACGGCGAGCTATTCAATGCAACGATTGCGAATCCATGGGAAGTATTATTAGCACAAGCGTTATTTATGGCGTTAACAATCTTTATCGTTCAAAGCGGGATTCGTGGAGGAATTGAACGGGCCAGCCGCTGGATCATGCCTTTGTTATTCTTGTCATTCATTGTGTTGGCGATTCGTTCGCTAACACTAGACGGTGCGATGGAAGGTGTACGTTTCTTATTCGTACCAGATTGGAGTTACTTTAACGGAACTACTTTCTTGGTTGCGTTGGGACAGGCATTCTTCTCACTAAGTGTCGGTGTGACGGCGATGATGACCTATGCTTCCTATCTTTCGAAAGAGGAGAAGCTCGGACAGTCCGCGTTTAATGTCTCTATGCTGAACATTGGGATTTCGATCCTAGCGGGACTTGTTATTTTCCCAGCAGTTTTCGCGTTAGGACATTCACCGGAAGCGGGACCAGGACTTATTTTCGTCATCCTGCCAGCTATTTTCAATGAAATTCCATTTGGCGGCGTGTTTTTAATTATTTTCTTTTTCTTGATGCTGTTTGCTACATTGACATCTGCTATAGCGATGCTCGAAATCGTAGTTTCTACAGGTATACGTAAAAAGCATGATAGAAGAAAGCGTGCTTCTTGGGTGTTTGGCGGGCTAATCTTTTTAGTAGGAATTCCAAGTGCCTTATCGTTTGGGTTATTATCTGACGTCAGTATTTTCGGCAACTCCATTTTTGATTTCGCTGATTTGCTGACAAGTAGAATTGCGATGCCGCTCGGGGCATTAGCTGTGTCTTTATTTGCCGGTTTCGTACTGACGAAAGAGGATACAGCGGAAGAGTTAGGGATGCACCCGGCTCTTCACTCTTTGTGGAAAGTACTTGTACGCTATTTCGCACCGATTGCGATCGTCGTCATTTTCTTTACTTGGATTTTAGGCATGTAAAAACCACGCCGGGGATTTTCTCCGGCGTGGTTTTTCTAACTATAATTTAACAAGTGGTCGACATTTCAAGCGGACGCTTTCTCCGAGAGCTCGCGGTGAACCTTTGGGAGTCGACTTGCACTTACAATCTACTCCTGTCGTTTTCTTTAGAAAAGACGCTCATTCTGCCACGTTATCCGCTCAATAAACCCTCATAAGTGCTCTATCTATTTATTTAACCGCTCTATGAACCCCGGTAATTGCTCTATCCTACCAGTTAGGCGCTCTATGCCACTCAGCGACCGCTCTTACCTATCTCCAAAACGGCCTCTACCTGGAACGCAGAGTAACGTCTCTCTCACCTTCAGCTATTCTTCTCTCAAATATGTTTCATTAGCGCTTTTACTACTTGCGTCAATCCCACTAAATCGTCTTCCGTAAAGCGATCTAATTCGGGGCTGTCGATGTCGAGCACACCAAATACTTCCCCATCTTTAATCAGCGGTACAACAACTTCGGAACGAGATGCTGCGTCACATGCAATATGGCCTGGGAATGCATTGACATCTGCTACGACCAAGCCCTCTTTCGTCTTCGCCACCGTCCCGCAAACACCTCTACCAAGCGGTATACGGATACAAGCCGGTAATCCCTGGAATGGTCCGAGCACGAGCTCATCACCATCCATCAAGTAAAATCCTACCCAATTGATGCGGTCGAAGAATTGATTAAGTATTGCAGATGCATTGCTTAAGTTTGCGTATACGTTTGGCTCTCCTGACAATAGTGCATCCAACTGTGTTGTTAGTTGCGCGTACTTCTCTTGTAAATTATTGGAATAATCAATGGGTGTGTACATACTAATTCCCTGCTTTCTGTGTATAGTTCTTACTTTTATCATACACAGAATAATAGTATTGGAAAAGTAATCGAGCTTCATTCCTTGTTTCTAATCAATCTAATTTTACCTTCAATACCTCACCGGTCACGGCATCTATTTTGACTTCATACTTATGTCCTTCTGCTGTGCGAATATCCACTTCATAGATCAACATACCGTCATCAAATTCCAGTTCTGACTTCACCACTTCACCCGGTACTCTTTGTAATGCAATTTCATTTGCCTGCTCCATTGAAATTCTACGATATTGCGGATGTTGCCAGTGATTCATCCAATACTCACTTTGCTGATTCAATATTCGATCCCTCCCATTTCTTTCTACGTTGTTAATCTATGTGGAAGAGTGGAGCGATGCCACACAGCTAAGCATGTCGGTTACGAATGAAAAACGGATTATTTCCAAGGAAATAATCCGTTTTTGTCAGGCGGTTTGTGCTGAAACATTTTTTTGTTTATAACGCATCCAAATTACGAGTGGAATAAGTAGTAAGGAAATATATGTTCCAAGGAAACTTAACATGGAAAACCCTAAAAACGCCACGACAATTCCTGAAGCCAGCCCACCCGCAGTCCCTGCTAGTGCGACAAACACATCGATGCTTCCCTGGATCTTCGCACGAGTCAACACATCAGTAGAATCGATAACAATCGCCGTTCCACTGATTAATCCGAAGTTCCAGCCAACCCCCAGTAATATGAGCGAGACAGACATCCACACTATCGATTCTCCCGCTACATAAGCCGCGAGAATACCTGCTAGCGCAAGTGTCACTCCTGATGCAATTACCATAGTCGGTCGCCCGATTCGGTCTACTAATACACCAGTAAAAATGGACGGCAAGTACATTCCTGCGATATGTAAACCGATAACTAAACCAATTCCTGATATCGAAGCACCGTGATGTTGCATATGGACAGGGGTCATTGTCATAATAGCCACCATGACGCCATGCGACAGTACGAGTACTATGCCTCCTACCCAAATCCCCATCTTATTTGCCGTATGTTGATGAGCAACATGTCCTTCACTAGACTCTCCACGTTCTTTTTGTTTGGCCAATTCAATCTCACGTGCAACGAGTAAAGGATCGGGATGTAAAAACAGTAAGAATGTCAGCCCGGATAATACATAGGCGACACCTGCTAATAGAAATACACCGGTCAATGAAGGTATACCTATGAAATCTGCCACATGTCCCATAGGTAAGACGAGATTTGGTCCGGCTACTGCACCGACTGTGGTTGAAACCAACGCGACACTGACTGCAGTGGCCCGTTGCTTTTCATTCGCAAGATCTGTTCCGGCATAGCGGGCTTGTAGATTGGAGGAGGTCCCTGCTCCATAGATAAACAGAAAGAGGAATAACACAGCAAGACTTCCGGTCATCACTGCAAAGATTACCCCGAATGCTCCTACACCACCGGTAATAAAGCCTGCACCGAGACCAAGGCGACGGCCATAACGTTGAGATAGCCTGCCGACGAGATAAGCAGAGAATGCGGAACCAAAAGTGGACAGTGCAATCGGCATACCCGCTAAGCTTTCATTTCCCGTCATGTCTTGAATTAATAGCGCCCCTACTGTAATGCCAGCTGCCAGTCCGGCACCACTAAATATCTGGGAAATGATCACGACAAGTAAGGAGCGCTTATACAATTGTTTCTGCGCTTCTTTGGATTTTGTGTAGTAAACATAATCTTGCCGTTTTGACATGAAATTTCCCAACCTTTCTATTTCTATATAATAGACGTATAAGTTAATTGACTTTTCACACCTTATTCATCTTAACATATATTGATAAATCAAAAGATAGGTCTTTTCCATACAAAAAACAAGCAATCCCGATTTTTCTAGGGCTGCTTGCTTCTTTTAAAATATGAAGTTCTATATTAGCGGAGCGATAAAAATAGGGTGATCTGAAAATTTTGCTATTCGTGCTTCACCTTCACGAACCCATTTTTCATCGTATACAATAGGTCCATCTTTATCTTCGGGTGTTTGGAACTGGTCTAGGCCAACAGAAGCTAATACAGGACTGTCATCGTCATCCAATCCAATATTTACTACGTGATTAATAATAAATGGTACGTCAAATTCGATCATGGCACTATCTTCATCGAGTTCCCCGTCAACTACGTGAAAAGGTATTCTTAAGTAGATCGTATCACTACCGTCTTGATTCAAAATGGTATCGAAGTTTCCGCGATCGAAGTCCCAGTTACCTCCCATTTGGATATCATGTTCTATGAGTATGTTACACGCATCTCCAAATAGCGACTTTTTTCCCGGCAAATTTGTTTTAAGTTCGATCATGACATTTCCTCTTTTCTATATGAGTTTTTCTTGTTGAATGTCTGACTGATGATAGTTTTTAGAATACCCTATTTAATCATTTGACAAACTTTTGCATTTTATCGAACTGAAAAATAATTACTTGAATTGTAAGTATGCGCGAGGGCAAATTCCATCAACTAGTTTTTTTCACGTAATAGAAAAGACTACCCAAAAGGATAGTCTAACTTCACTTATTTCATTAGCTTTTTATACCGTTTCAAGCATTCTTCATACGCTTCTTGTACGGTTTCAGCTTGGATGACATCTTGGTCATTTGTAGCAAAGCGGGCTACGGAGTGTTCGTATTGTGGGTCGTAGTAGTGAGTCAATAGCTGTTCTACTGCTTCTGTGAATCGTCCGTTCTCCAGATCTTGTTGAATTTGTACGGCGATTGGTTGATGAATACGTTTGCGAATTCTTGCAAATGCTTCTAGAAACAAATCCGGTTGTTTTTCCGGTTCATACTCGGAAAGGATTTCTTCGACACGTACATTGACTGGTAGTCTAATAACCCATTGTGGACTCTGTCCTTTTTTCTCAAACAGTAGTTCCGGCATATGTACTTGTCCTATGCGTTTGCTTTCGCCCTCTATAAAGATATACGGTTCATTTTCATACTTTTCGAGTTTATTTGCAATTAGCAATTCGAATTTTTTCTGGTTGTTCGGCTGAACACCGATTTGTCCGAATATCGAACCACGATGACCTGCCATCCCTTCTAGATCAATGACCGGACAACCGTCTTCCTTCAGCTTATGAAGAATCTTCGTCTTACCGCTTCCTGTATAACCGTTTAGTACGAGCAATTTAGGTTTGATTGGTTCTTGCAGTCGTGCAATGACCCACTGACGATAGGTATGAATCCCGCCACTGATTCGACTAGAGCGGATTCCCATCAATTCCAATACGGTCATTGCAGTTTTGCTTCGCATGCCGCCACGCCAGCAAAACACAGTGATTTGCGTGTCGATTTTCCTAAACTCCGCAATGAATTCGGGTAGCTTCTTAGAGAAGATAGCCAAACCATGATCCATCGCGGCTTGTTTTCCTACTTGCTTATAAAGTGTACCCACTTCCGCACGTTCTTCATTGGTGAAAATCGGAATGTTGATACTACCTGGAATAGTTGCTTCTTCAAACTCTTTCGGAGAGCGTACGTCGACTAATGTATGTGAATGATTTTTCTGTAATTCGAGCGCTTCCGTCAATGCAATGTCTCGTACCATGTAATTTCCCATCTCCTTGATTTACTGCACGATGATTCGACCATTATACTCATCAGTTACTTCTCCAATAATATGTGCATCGACTCCAGCTTCACGCAAGTTCTCATGCAAACGATGTGCTTCATTTCCAGCAACTGCTACAAGCAAACCGCCAGAAGTTACTGCGTCACATAAAATCCATCTGCCAACTTGATCCAATGATTCAGGATATTCGACCATATTTTCTATATGTGCAAAGTTGTTTTTCGTACCACCTGGAACTGAACCGGATTCTGCCAGTTCTCTTGTACGTGGTAAAACAGGAACTTTCTCGTTATCGATTCGCAAGCATACTCCACTACCTGTTGCCATTTCAGAAGCATGTCCAAGCAAACCAAAGCCCGTCACGTCTGTTGAAGCATGAATACTGTAATTATCCATCACTTCAGCAGCAGTTTTATTGAGCGTTGTCATCACTTTTGTAACGTGAATTTCTTCTTCTTCAGATAATAATCCGTTTTTCAACGAAGTGGTCATGATACCTACGCCAATTGGTTTTGTCAGAATCAACACATCGCCAGGTTTTGCTCCTGCATTTGTACGAATCTTATCAGGATGCACAGTTCCAGTTACTTGCATACCAAACTTTGGCTCTTGATCGTCAATGGAGTGGCCACCAACGAGTACTGCACCGGCTTCTTTCAATTTGTCAGCAGCTCCGCGCAAGATCTCCGTCAAGATACTGCGATCAAGTGTGTGAATGGGAAATGCGACGATGTTCAATGCTGTAATTGGTGTACCACCCATTGCATAGACATCACTGATTGCATTTGCCGCCGCCACTTGTCCAAAATCGTATGGATCATTGACAATGGGTGTGAAGAAATCAAGTGTCTGCACGATAGCAGTCGTATCATTTATCTTATATACACCTGCGTCGTCGCCTGTATCCAATCCAACAAGTAAATTAGGATCCGCGAGACCAGGAGGCAGTGTACGAAGAACTTCAGCTAAATCAGCAGGTCCTATTTTACAACCACAGCCTCCTTTTGAAGATAATGAAGTGAGGTTTATAGAAGATTTTCGCATTACGGATATCAACCTTTCAATTTGTAGTTCCTTAATTTTACCATAGAGTTTGCATTCTACATCTGTTGGGCACTTGAAAATCATCCGGCGAATGAAAAAAAGACTACGCTTTACGGCATAGTCTTACATGTTACAAATCTATTATTTCACGTATATTACATACCAATGGTCGTCTTTTCTCTCAATATATTCCCCAATCCAACCTTCTTCCAGCAATTTTTGTTGCTCTTCAGTATTCTCCATTAGAAGAGATTTTTGTTGCGAAGTCTTTTCACAGAAAGGCTCTTGAAGATCCTTGAATAAAATATAACGAAGTTTATGGCCATATTTAACTTTGAGTCCTTTAATTCGTAAACCCAGTGCAAATTTATCTTTCAAGCTCGGGATATTAAAAGGTGCAACAGTTGTACAAATATAGCGATAGCGATCTTTCTCTACATGTTCCATCAGCCATTTACCCAATGTCGTCTGTAATCCGTTTCCCCTAAAGTCTGGATCCACAGCTGAAATCTCCGAGTACAGCACATTGGATAATTCGTTTTGCGATATTCCCACATCGATTCCTAAATGCTCATCGTCTTCACCAGGATCCAACATGGCACGGAAAGCGACGAGACGACCTTCTACGAAAGCTCCCGCCATTATGCCATTGCCGCGTAAGATATACACAAACTCTTCATTCGTTAACGATTGCAGGAATTCCGGTTGCTCGAGAACAGCAATGACCCGTTCTTGTAAAGCTACAACTTCTGGCAAATGATCTTCAGTTAGAAGTGAAAGTGATGCTTGCAACGTCATAAAGACACCTTTTCTTTACGCACTGTCAATTCTTCTAAAGCTTGCTCATCTACATCGATACCCAATCCAGGTTTTTCATTGAGTTCAATAAACGGTACATCATAGTGCAGATTGCCGACGTCTTTACTGAATTTCAACGGCCCAGTCAATTCTACACTTGTCATCGCTTTTTGTGAGAAAGCTACATGGAAGCCCGCTGCAGATCCAATAGACGACTCCACCATCGATCCAACCTGACATTCCATACCCGCCATCTCAGCCATATGTGCAAGCTTCATTGCAGGATACATACCCCCACATTTCATGAGTTTGATATTCACTTTATCTGCTGCACGCTTTGCGATAATTTCACGCATTTCGCGCACTCCACGCAATCCTTCATCTACCATTAAAGGTGTCGCGATTTTCGATTTGATTTCTACCATTGCATCGATATCATCCGCTTTTACTGGTTGCTCGAGCCAATCCAGTTCACAGCTTTCCAATTGCTTCATTGCTTGTAATGTCGTAGAGCTGTTAACCCAGCCTTGATTGACATCCACACGGATTGCGGTTTCTTTCCCTACGCGCTCGCGCACTGCTTGAATTCGCTTGACGTCTTCCACTGCATTGGTACCGACTTTCATCTTTAATGAACTATAGCCCAATGCTACACGTTCGGCAGCCTCTTGTGCCATATGTTCAGGTGAAGCGATACTTAATACATGTGTAACCGGAAACTTCTCATGATAACGTCCACCAAGTAAATCATAAGCGGGGATACCATATATCTTGCCTACTACGTCAAAGCACGCCATGTCGAGCGCTGCTTTTGCTGTAGGCACACCATAAATCGCCTGATCCATCACTTCATGAATTTTCCCAAAGCGACTTGGATTTTCACCAAGTAAAATAGGAGCAAGTGTATGGCGGAGTACAGCAAATGTACCTTCCCAACTTTCCCCTGTTACATGATCGTCCGCTACTGCTTCACCGTACCCAACATGCCCAGTATCTGTCGTCATTTTTACAATAATAGATGGCATATCACTATACGATGCATAGCTGATCACAAATGGTTCATAGAGCGGTAATCTAATCGCAAACACTTCAATTTCAGTTATTTTCATTATTTCTCTTCCTTTCCTATTGGCAGCATTTCATCTGTATTGTATGATTGTCGTTAAATAGTCGTTAATGAAAAGAGGGGGTCCCATTATGAAGGTTACCATTGCATTGATCGGCTCACAAGAATTTTGTCGGCAAGCAGAGAGTATTATGTTGCCCCATACTATACGAATTGATTACTATCGATACGACAGGCCGTCTGATGCTCCCTATCTACTACAGACAATGAAACCTTGTCACGCCATTTTGTTCTCTGGCTCCTTGCCTTACGAGGCGTCCAAACAAGTTCTTCAGACCATCTCAATTCCAGCATTTTATATCCAACAAAATGAACATACAATCGCTGTCACTTTATTATACCTTGCTTCAGAAAAAAATATGGCAATTCATGATATTTCTATAGATATAAAAGAACGAAAACATATCGAACAGATCCTACAAGATATCGATCCTTTCTCTTCCATACAAAAGCCTGCTATACATGAACTGCAATCCAACAGTGATTTACAAGCGGTTGTGAATTTTCATATTGAGCATGTTACAAGCGGAAAGTCAAAAATGGCAGTAACTAGTGTGCATGCCGTATACGATCAATTACAAGCGGCAGGCATCCCATCATTTCGAATGCTCGATCCTGCAAGCAATATTTTACGTGCACTAGAACATGCAGTCCAACAAGCAGATTTTGCAAGAAGCGAAGCAACTAAGGTCGCTGTTGGAGTACTACAAGTTCATCAACCTAAGAAACTTCCTCAGGACGCCATAGAAAAACTAGCAAACTACTTGCAGGCGCAATGGATAGAAAAAGAGGACAGCTTCTTTTTCTACACTACCCTAGGCACCATCGAATTTATTTTCGCGTTAAAAGTCTTCGTCCAGTTCTGTGAATCGCTTCAACCTGCATCCACGTTGTCTTTTGGATTAGGACTAACAACGGTAGAAGCAAGTGACAATGCGATCAGTGCACTGCAACTCTGCAAACAAGCGGTCAACAAAGGAGTCTTTATGCTAGATGAACATAAGAACCTACACGGTCCTTTGCCTGCAACAAAGCCGTCAGTTGCCATGAAGTTGGACAACCCAGATTTGCTTACGATCAGTGAAAAGACTACATTGAGCCCTGCAGTCATTTCCAAGCTAACGCAGTTTGATGAATTCAGACAATCTGCCCCGTTCACCGCTAATGACTTGGCAGGGTATTTAGCCGTCTCCAGAAGAACTGCTGAACGGACAATTAAAAAGCTAATGGAACAACAATTCATCTATACGGTTGGCGAAGAAATGACTTACAGCCAAGGAAGACCACGCGCATTGTACAAAATGAAGCTTACGATTTATTAAAAAAGCAAAGCCGTTAATAACTCGGCTTTGCTTTTTTAATTATTCAAGTTGCGCCTCAAGTTCCAACTTCGCTTCTTGCTCATTCATTTCCACAATTTCTTCAGATGTCATTTTGACAATAGAAAAACCGGTTAAAGCATAGATAATCGAAATCAGAGGTACAGCGAAATTCAATATAGCGTATGGGCCGTATTCTACTACACTGACACCGAGCGTACCAAATATAAACACACCACAAGTATTCCAAGGAATAAATACGGATGTAAGTGTCCCACCGTCTTCCAGTGCACGCGACAGGTTCTTCGAGCTCAATCCCATATCTTTATATGTCTTACTAAACATTCTGGAAGGTACAACAATCGAAACGTATTGTTCAGAACAAGTGGCATTGGTCATGACACATGCACCAATCGTTGAAATAATTAATGTAGACGTCGACTTTACCACTTTCAGCAATTGCATCATAATTGCCCGTAACATACCTGAATACTCAAGAATACCACCGAAGGTCATGGCCACAATAGTCATAGAGACGGTATACATCATACTATCTAAGCCACCGCCATTAAATAGTTTATCAACTAGCTGGTTGCCTGTCTCGATTGCGAAACCACTTTGCAGAGCACCGAGCGCATCTGCAAAAGTCCCCGATTGAATAGTTACTTGCGCTAAAAAACCTAAAACAATTCCAATAATCAATGCCGGTACTGCAGGAATCTTCATTGCGACCATTACGATGACTACCAATGGAACTAGCAATAGCCAGGGCGATATAACGAAGTTCTCTTGCATGACTTGGGACGTTTTTGCAATCGACGTCAATTCAGCTTCACCCGATCCAAATTTTCTTCCCAAGAATGTAAACACAGCCAAAGCTATAACTAATCCAGGAATCGTCGTATACAACATATGTTTAATATGATCGAACAAATCCGTTCCTGTAAGACCTGCGGCTAAGTTGGTTGTGTCCGATAGTGGTGACATCTTATCTCCAAAGTACGCGCCAGAAATTACAGCCCCCGCTACCATACCAGCAGGAATTCCCATACTTAAGCCGATACCCATACCTGCTACACCAATTGTTGCCATTGTGGACCATGAACTACCGATCGCTAAGGAAACGATAGCACAAATTAACGCAATCGCAACAAGGAACCAAGATGGTGTAATGATTTTCAATCCATAAAATATCATCGTAGCGACAATTCCACCGCCCATCCATGAGCCAATCACTAATCCAACGAGCATAATAATGATTACTGCAGGAAGTGCTAAGCGAATTCCCTTGTACATCATTTCTTCGATCTCTTTCCAAGAGAAACCATGGCGCCAAGCGACAAGAGCTGCAATGGAAGTACCTACTATTAACGGCATATGCGGACCTTGCTCTAGTTTTACCACCGTTACAATCATAACCATAATCATTAATACTAGTGGCAGGATCGCCCACCAAAAACTTATATCCTTTTTCTGTCTCTGTGTTTCCATGATTTCCCCCACCAATCTCCAGATAATTCTAAACCGTCGCCATACTGTCGTTTAACTTATAGTAAGCGTTTCCTGAATTGCTTGTCAATGCAAATTTTGTAAGCGTTTTCGAAACATGCTTTTTGCACATAAAAAGACAGCCGCACTTGGCGACTGTCTTGTAAATATTTGTCTCACTTATTCATCGATAATACTAATTTCCCCCTGGCATGTCTCGTCTGTGTTTTTTTTAAAGCTTCAAACCCTTCAGCAAAAGGATAGACTTCCTCTATGACCAGTTTCATATCATTATCTGCAATGCGCTTCACCATTCGGCTCAGTTCATTACGTATATCCAATTGATGCGATACTATTTCTACTGACACTCCGCGCTCAGAAGGTACTTGATCACCCGAAATACTGGTGACATGTCCACCGTCTTTCACTACCTTCATACTGTCTGTCGTCGTTTTTGGCTGTACTGCAATGGCTGCGTCCACGCCTCCAGGCATCCAGTCAGTAATCTGCTGTTGCCAATTTGCATCGCGATAATCTACTGTAAAGTCGGCACCCAGCTCCTTCATATACTGATGATTCCTTTTCGAAGCTGAACTTGCCACTACATATCCCTTTTCTTTTGCTAATTGAATCAAAAATGTACCAATCGCACCGGACGCACCAGCAATAAATATAGAATTCCCAGGCCGAAGTTGCAGTGGCTCAATTGCTTTTAATGCCGTATTGCCAGCTACCGGAATAGCCGCTGCTTGCTCAAACGTCATATTTTCAGGGATACGGAAGCTGAGAGAATCTTTATGGACCGCTACGTATTCTGCCCACGTTCCGCCTTTTGGCTGCAGCATGCTGATAAACGCAATCCGGTCGCCTTTTTCATAGGACGAAACAGAACTTCCTACTTCTTGTACCACTCCGGCGGCTTCGATTCCAATTGTGTACGGATAAGAAATATTCTGTGGCAGAAAGTATTCATCATGTATTCCTACACCTATTGCCCGAACTTCAATCAGAAGCTCATCATTATTTATTTCCGGAACAGGGACTTCCAATAAAGCAATGTCATTTGTTTTTGCACTCTGTTTAACAATCGCTTTCATATTATCCTCCCCTTCTATTTCATACTAAGTTAATCTTACCGTTTCTCTTCCATTAATTCGAAGAAATCAGCTCCTATGTAGAATACGTTTATAAAACTTCACAAACGGGAATAATATAAAGTACTTACAAAAATGGGAGGCGCGCTGCCATTGACAGCTAATATACAAAAAACTGATTCTATAAAATGTATAACGGAATACGATACGTTACGCCGAGTCATTTTATGCCCGCCAGAATTTATGGCGATCGATGAAGTCATTAACGAAGTACAGAAAAAGTATGAAGATGAAAATATCGATATACAACGTGCAATGAGTCAGCACGCAGAATTTGAAAAGCTCTTGAAAGAAAATGGAGTGGAAGTCATCACGCTCCCTACTTCTGAAAAATACCCTGAACAAGTTTTTACACGAGATATCGGATTCACGATCGGCAATGATGTATTCATTGCCGACTTAGCTGCAAATATTCGAAAAGGTGAAGAAATCACACTCAAAGAATGGCTGGTTGCGCAAGATATTCCCTATCAGTCCGCCACCGATCGAATGGAAGGTGGCGACATTATCGTCGACCGTGATACGATCTATATCGGTATCAGCAGCCGTACATCCGTGGAAGCGGTCAGTAAACTCGAAGGAAAATTGCCTGATCATAACATTAAGCGAATTCCGTTCGATGGGCGCTACTTACATTTGGATTGCGTCTTCAATCTTCTGTCATCCAAGAAAGCACTCTACTTCCCTGCCGCTTTTGATCAGCAAACAATCGATTTGTTTGCTGCTTCCTATGAGCTTATTGAAGTAGCCGAGGATGAACAGTTCTCACTTGGTACGAATGTACTTTCAATAGGCAACAATAAAGTATTCAGCTTGCCTCAAAATGAAAAAGTGAATAAAGACTTGCGTGCACACGGTTTTAAAGTCATTGAGGTCGACTTTTCTGAAATCATTAAATCAGGCGGTTCGTTCAGATGTTGCTCGATGCCTGTAGAACGCGGTTAAAGAGAAAGACTGAAGTCAATCACCACACTAGTTAGTGTGCTGATTATGCTTCAGTTTTTTTATTCGAGTACATCTATATAGTAGTTTTGCTCATCATTCAGCTCAGGTATATCGAGCTCAATTGATTCAGGAATCGACAAGTGAATTGTCATGACACCCGACACGGTCCCCGAGGAATTCCCATGTGTTTTTTCTCCTGTAGACTGATTCAATAGGTTTGAGTTATGGTAAAGCACCTACTAACCATACATATGTTATTACTGTAATGTATGCAAAGTTTCTTCTTCTTTTTTAGAAGTCAGCGGCTTTGTATCCTTGGAGGAAACTAATGGAATCGCGCGCAGGAAGATCGTGACAATGACTGCTACTATCATAATGCCTGCACCGGCAAAGAACGTTGTTGTCAATGCATCACTGAATACATCCTTGACCGAAGCGATCATGTCTGCCGCCACACTTTGCAATTCTACCGGCAAACCATTTTGAATTGCTTCTAGTTTTGGTTGATTCATCAAAATTTCCGGATTCATTAACTGCCCTAGTTGCTGCGCTTGTTCAGGCGGTATTTTTGACGTATCGACTACACTGCCTTCTTCAGCGAGCATCTCTTTTATCCCGGAGGCCATTCGTGAACTCATGATAGCTCCTAAAATCCCGATACCCATCGTATTGCCGAGTGAACGGAACAGTTGGGAAGACGCGGATGCGACGCCGAGCTGTCGTAAGCTGACAGCGTTTTGTACCGTTAATGAGAAAACGGGCATACTTGCTCCAAGTCCAACGCCAATAATACATAGATACACAATCATCACATACACTGGCGTAGTAATCGTGATCGTCGACAGTAAAAAGATCCCCACTGTCGTAACGCTTAAGCCGATAATCGCCAGTCCTTTATATTTACCAGCCTTGGTCATATAGGCTCCCGCAAAGGTGGTAGCAAATACCATGAAAATCGACATCGGCATCATAATGAGCCCTGAACCGCTTGGTGAAATCCCTTTTACTCCTTGAATGAAGAATGGTGTATAAATCATGACACCCATCATCCCCATTCCAAGAAGGAATCCAGCGAGATTCGAAATCGTTACGATATCATTTTTAAACAATGACAATGGAAGTACAGGTGTCTTCACTTTTGTCTCTGTAATTATGAAGGCAATCAATGCCACCACAGTCAATGCGAATAAACTGAGAATCTGCCAGGAAGACCAAGCAAATTTCCCTGCTCCTTCCCCCGCTAAACTGAATGACATTAACAAAGCAACAATCGTGACCGTTAGGAAGAATGAGCCAAAGTAATCGATAGATTCCCCTTCACGACGCGGAACTTTCGGGAATAGCTTGAAGATCATGGCAAACGCAATAATTCCAAGCGGCAAGAACACCCAGAATACCCAGTGCCAGTCAAGATTATCTACAATATACCCGCCCATCAATGGGCCTAAGACACTTGAAATGCCAAAAATACCACTCATTAAACCGGTCCACTTTGCCCTTTCACGTGGTAAATATAAATCACCGACCGCAGTAAACGCGGTAGACATGATCATACCCGCACCAACTCCCGTAATCCCACGGTACACGATTAGTTGGAAAATATCAGCAGATAGACCAGATAAAAATGCGCCTATTACGAAGATCCCGATACCGCCAAGCAGAAACGGTTTTCGTCCATAAATATCAGACAGTTTCCCTACCAATATAGTAGCTACCGCCATCGTCAGTAAGTAAATCGTTATCACCCATGTATAATAGTCCAAACCGCCAAGTGTCGCAATGATTCGTGGCATCGCAACACCGATAATCGTTTGATTGATCGCAGAGAAAAACATTGCCGTCATAATCGCAATCATGATGGTTACTTTCTGTTTATCATTCAAATCGTTCATATATTGTTTTCCTCTCTAATCGTAGTGATGACACTGGATGCTTCTTCGAACGTATCAATGAATTGCTGTAACTCTTCTTCCGTTAAATGCGCAAATACGGTCTTCATCGTTTGTCGACCTTGCGTCCGTAATTCCGACATAGTCTCTCTGCCTTTGTCTGTTATTTTCAGATAGACAACGCGACGATCTTTCTCATCACGAAATCTTTCTACATAACCGTGTTCGATCAATTTGTCAGAGGCACTTGTTACCGCTCCTGCCGTTAGATTCAGGGCACTTGCCAGTTCAGACATACGCATCGTGCCACGGCGTTCCAAAGTAAAGACCAAGTGTGACTGCGAACCAGGAAAATGCTCGTCAAAAATCTTCTTCCAGATCTGCCCCATATTCCGTGTCACTTGCCAAAACAATTCCTCGAAACGGGAAAACAACTCTTTTTCATCTGCCACTGGCCATACCTCCAATATATAATTTAATCGCCAAATACTTTAATGATTAAAGTATAATGCTCAAAAAATATGTTGTCAAATAATGATTTAAATGAATAAATAGATCATCTTATACACATCCTATCTACTTACACTGTATGTTAGGAGTGAATAAGATGAATACAGTAAAGGATTTTCCTATTCAACAAAACAGATTATTGAATGTGGGCTTTCTATTAGCTTGCCTTTGTTTATTAGACGCCCTATTCACTGATTACGGTTTGCGAACCGGCCACATAGAGGAAGCTAATCTGTTTGTCGCATTTATGTATGAAACAAGCATTTTTTTGTTTTATGCCGTCAAATTAGGTTTGCCGCTACTGCTTTTATATCTGCTAACCATTCGATCGTCGGGAGTCGTCGTGCGCATTACCTTGACGACTGCCTTATTTCTTTATATTGCTGTGTTGTTCATTCATATTTTTTGGTTAATTGTAGTGGCGTTTTGAAATGATAGTATCCTTCCTGCAAACCGTATGTATTGTATACTGTATATATGAATATGCGGAAAGAAGGGAACTTATTGAACATTTCTCCAACATTACGAACGTTGGCAATCGGGTTGCCACGTACTTTGCAGACAATGAGTGGAAAAGAATTTGTCAGCGCTATATGTAAACAAACATCTGCGGAAGTCTATCTTTCTAAAGAAGGTTTTCAAGGTGATGGGATTGCTGATACGAAACATCATGGTGGACCTGATCGCGCAGTCTGTATCTATCCGGGGGAGCATTACACTTTCTGGGAAAAAGAGTTCTCCTGCATATTGCCCTCTTCTACTTTCGGAGAAAACCTCACAGTGGACGGGATGCTAGAGGAAGACATATGCATCGGAGACATTTTCCAGGTAGGTGAAGCCATTATTCAAGTAACGCAAGGTCGGGTTCCTTGCAGCACAATTAGTAAGCGTACTGGCTTGCCTAATCTGATGAAAGAGATGGTCAACACTGGATTCACAGGCTATTTATGCCGTGTCGTGAAAGAAGGAATTGTTCGTTCAGATTCTGCAATTACTTTGCTTCAACAAGATCCAAACGAAGTTTCCATCCTCTATGCAAATGAAGTGTATTTTCAGCGCCCTAAAGATGTGGAAGGATTGAAGCGAATTTTAGAAGTCGATGCACTGGCTAAAGAGTGGCAAGACATGCTGATGAAACGGCTAGAGAAGCTCAAGAATATCTAAATAAAAGAACTGACACTACGATAGTTACATATCGTCCGTCAGTTCTTTTTTTGTTTATATGAGCTGTTTGACCAATTCACGATTTCGTTCCTTGAAGAGTTCATTGTGAGAAGATACCATACCATTTTCATTTGCTTCGGGATCAATATAGAGTTTGGCGCAGTTCACAGCATTCGCTGCATCCTGAAATGCCCCTGCTATTAAATGTAGTTTGCCTGTGTGGCTCAGTACATCCCCTGCCGCATACATCCCCTCTATAGACGTAGCACTCGTGCACGTTCCGGCAATCTGTTTATGTTCCGTTAGTTCAACACCTAGTTGCTGGTCGCCAATTAACGAAGTATCACGCTCGTAACCGTGATTAATGATGACTTCATCTACGGCTATCGTGGTAACTGTTTCTTCTTCATTGTCTCGTAGCTCCACTTTCTCAATTGAACTATGATCCGCAGACGCAATGAATCGAGATATATTCGTATTAAAGTGACAGACCACACCACTCTCAAAGAGTTGTCGCACTTGCGCTTCATGGCCGTTTAAATTCTCTTTTCGATAAGTTAGGTACACTTTCTTAGCGATCGGTTGCAGTTCATTGGCCCAGTCAATTGCCGCGTTCCCACCGCCTGAAATCAGGACGGTCTTTCCTTTGAAACGTCTTAAAGATTTTACCGTATAGTTCAAATTCGACACTTCAAAGCGTTCTGCGCCTTCCACTTCAATCTTCTGTGGATTCAAAATACCTGTACCAGTTGCTACTATTACGGTTTTGCTGTAATGAACAGTACCGGATGAGCCATGTAATGCAAAATGCTTGTCTGCTATCTTTTCGATCTTCACTATTTTCTCATTGAGCACGACTTCCGGATCAAAAGTTAACCCTTGGGCCACAAGCCGTTCAATTACCTGCGCTCCTGGTGCCGGTGTCATACCGCCAATATCCCAAATCATTTTTTCTGGGTAGACATGGATCTTTCCACCAAGTTGCTGCTGGTATTCAATGATTTTCGTCTTCATTTCACGCAATCCACTATAAAAAGCAGCATATAACCCCGCAGGTCCGCCGCCGATAATCGTTACGTCCAGTAGCTGATCTTGTTTCATTCCATCTTCTCCCTTATAAATAATTATTGACATCACTTGCATTTCAATTTATAGTTTTCATTGTAACGATATTGATAATCATTATCAATGATTACTTAGTAGGAAAGGTATGATTTCACGAAATGGCTCGCTTGTATGCAGAAAATCTACACGTTTCATACGATGATCACCTGATTGTTAAAGGGTTATCGGTTCAAATACCTGACAAGAAAGTAACTGCCATTATCGGAGCAAACGGATGTGGCAAATCAACTTTTCTAAAAGCCGTCACGCGCTTAATTCCGCATCAGTCAGGAGAAGTGATAATAGATGGCGAAAATATTGTTAAACAAAAGACGAAGCAGCTCGCGCAAAAGATGGCTATTCTTCCTCAGACACAAGAAGCTGCCAGCGGTTTAACAGTTGGTGAATTGGTATCCTACGGTAGATTTCCTTACCAGAATGCACTGGGACGTTTGACAGCGCGTGATATGGATGTTATCAATTGGGCGCTTGAAGTCACCAATACGACTGATTTCAAATACCGTCAAGTCGATGCATTATCCGGTGGTCAACGCCAGCGTGTTTGGATCGCGATGGCACTTGCCCAGGAAACAGATATCATCTTCCTAGATGAGCCGACTACCTATTTAGATATGGCACATCAACTAGAAGTGCTAGAGCTATTGCAAAGGCTTAATGAAGAGCAGCAACGCACCA